>JANTGJ010000095.1 GCA_024762975.1 Candidatus Krumholzibacteriia bacterium | reverse complement strand
CGTTCCCCTCGCTTTCCTCCTCTGGGTCTGTGTCCAGCCATCGATTTCACGAGCCGATGACTACATCCTCCTGATCGCCAACGACCTGGGCATGCACTGCATGAACCGTGACCATGCGAATCTTTCCGTGCTACCCCCGTACAACAACCTGCAGGGCCAGGTCGTGCGCAAGGGGGATGCGACCCGTCTGCCTGCGATCGTCACCACCGGCCTGCAACTGGAATACAGCTTCCCAGGCAACACCTACTCCGTGGGGAAAACCGATTTCTGGACCTATGATCAGGCGCTGTTCGGCGTCGATCTTGCGCCGAATACCGGATTGACCGGCAAGACCCTGAACGACGTCATGGATCTCCACGGAGACATGTTCGTGGCCGAGGGAATTCCACTGACACCCTACAACGATGCCAACCCGGACGTGGAGGTCCCCTACCAGGTGGCTGAGGTGATCGTACGCGATACCGGAGGCACCGAACTGACACGGGCCTATCCGGTGGCTCCGGTCAGTGTCGAGATGAGTTGCGTCACGACCGGTTGCCATAGCAGCGAAACCGCGATCCTGAACTCTCACCCGCGAGAGCAGGGTTTTAGTCCGGCCAACACGCCCATCCTGTGCGCGCAATGCCACGGCTCGACCCCGCTGACCGGGCCGAATCCGGGCAGCGCCGACTGGTTCTCGCTCCGGATGCACGAACAACACAAATTCATCGATCAAACGATTCCCGGAATCGCCGGCTGCCAGAAGTGCCACCCCGGCCCCAACACCCGCTGCCTGCGCGGAACCATGGGCAACGACTTCGGCATGATCTGCCAGGATTGTCACGGAAACCTGGAGCACATTGCAAACTCCATCGACGCCGGGCGGATTCCCTGGGTCGAGGAACCTGCCTGCCGCACCTGCCACACCAGCAACTACGGCGAGCCCGCGGGCGTGCTCTACCGCAACGCCCGGGGCCACGGCAACGTGATGTGCTCGGGCTGTCACAACAGTCCGCACGCCATCTTCCCGAGTCGTGAGGCGGCAGACAACCAGGTGATGGTCGACCTGCAGGGACACGCCGGCACGCTCAGCGACTGCAGGGTTTGCCACGGTGTGAACCCCGATGGTCCCGGGCCGCATGGAACCATGGCAGTCAGCGCGGTGGAGCAGGAAGTGCTCGGTGGTGTCGTGGGTCTGCGTGTTTTTCCTTCGCCCTCGCAGGCGGGTATCGGTTGCACCATCCAGGCGGCCGCCTCTCGTCAGACCGAAGGACGCCTGCTGATTTTTGACGCCCGGGGCCACACGGTCCGGATGATGCGGACCGGAGGCGCCGACCGCGAAGTCACCCTGGGCTGGGATGGTCGCGACTCGCACGGGCGCGCGGTCGCTTCGGGCGTGTACTTCATGCGCTACGAAAGTGGTGAAGTCCAGGCAGCGGGAAAAGTGGTCATCGTAGACTAGCGGATTGTCCAGACAGCAGCCAGCCGTCGGAACGAACCCACCGGTTGGTCAGCAGGCAAAGAATGGCACTGTAGGCGATGTGCGCCAAAACCACGGTGACCGGCATTGCGGGCATGTCGAACCCCATGAAGCCGATGCCGAGGGATTTGACGGCTGGACTGAGCAGGAAACCAAACCCGATCAACTGGCCGTAGAGCTCGGCCCAGCGCAGGGAACGGCGCCCCAGAACCACGGTGAAGATGATGCCGAAGGCGGCGCCGTTCCAGAAGTGATAGCCCCAGCCCAGCAGGTCCGACCCGACCGAAGGTCCCTGCATGAAGCGATCGGTCAGAAGTACGCCCAGCAGACGGGGCATATCACCGGGCATGCCCCCGAAATGGAAACTCGTGGCGCGCACGATCTCGAGGCCGACCGTAGCCAGCACCCCCGCCGCGGCACCGGCCAGGGTACGGTTGACGAGACGACCGTACCCCACACGCATCGCAAGAGCCACGATTCCAACCATCAGTACGATCGAGGGCAACAGCACGGTCTTACCCAGGACCGAGAGCTTGGCGTATCCCGCCTGGGCCACGGGGAACAGGTTCGGAGCGAGTCCGGCCAGGGCCAGAATGGCCAGGCTCAGGATCAGCTCACCAGTAAGGATCCGTTTCATGATGATCTCCCCGGGGAAATTCAAGAGGAAGGACGGCCCGGTCGCGGACCGTCCCGATTCGGAACTACTATTGCGGCAGCATCCCGGTCATGGAGCCGAGTGACTTGTCCAGCATGGCGGCCAGTTTCGTCAGCTTGGGGTTTCCAAAATCACCCAGCAGGCGCGACGGCGGCAGGTAGCTGACGACCGTCTTTCCGTCGCTGTTGCGATACACATTGATTCGCACCGGTACCACCAGGCCCGCGCCGGGGTCGACGCTGAAGAGTTTCTTACCCATGGTCGGGTTACCGACGAAAATCGATTCGGATTCGCCCTTGTAACCGGTCATTTCCAACACCTTGCCCTGGTGCAACTCTCCCATGACCATCATACCGTTGTCGGCCACCATCTTGCTCAGGGACTGGACGACATCCTGTACCGACCCGGCGACTTCGGTCCGGATCGCCAGTGAAGAGGATTCGGCCGCGATGGTATTCACCGGCGTACCGGTGGCTATTGCTACCAGAGAAAGCGCGAGCATGGCATTGAGCAGGGTCTTGTTCGTTTTCATTACTTTTCCTGTCGTTCGAATGTGAAAGTGTTTCAACCTTACGCTGGCCGTTTGTGAATCCGCCCGGCCATTTATTACAACAAAAAACGCACCCCCGAAAAACGCTTCTCAATCCTCTCGAAATTTTTCTGTAACAGACCGCGGATCTCTCCCACCCACCTTCGCGGCTCGAACGCCGCGCGAAACGGATTCACCGTAGCTTCCAATTCGAAACGACTGGAGATAGAATGAGAACAAGGAACGCCGCTTGGATCTTCCTGCTGCTGATCAGCGCCGTCGCGCCGGTTCAGGCACAGGTCCGGATCACCGATAACACCCACTACGACACCGCCTCTCAGATGCTGTTGGCCAACGAGATCAACGAAAGCGGCGAACCCTTCGCAGAGGCTCTCGGCTACGATCTGGATATCCTGGACCCCTTCAATCCGAACTTCCCCGACCGGGCCGCCTATGTTCTGGGCATCGAGAACTACGAGTATTCCCGCTATCAGCTGGGGGCCGTGATTTCGCGCTCGGGCGTCGGCCTGCACATGATGTGGGCACCGGTGATCGGTGCGATGGCCGCCATGCAGCCCGATGATTTCGATGGATCCATGACCGGCGGAATGGCCAACGGCTACAAGGAAGACGACATGCTGATGATGATGGTCCGGCATTTCGGCCACCTCGCCGGCCAGATGCCTCCGGCCAACCCCTGGCCCCAGTTCGGCGAGTTCGTCAGCGCCGATCCCCACTATGCGGGCCCCGTGGACCCGGACCATTTCACCATGGACTTCTCCAGCTTGCGCTGGGATCGCAACAAGATGGACAAGCGTCTATCGCCCGGCGCCATGGGCCAGACGCTGATGAAGCAGTACTTGTGGGCCCAGGACATGCTCAGTGGATTTCATGATGCGGACGGCGAAGGCATCGATCCCGACGGTGTCGTCTCTCCCGACGGACCCGATGGCGTGTTCGACCCGGACAACGGTGTCTTTTTCGGAGGTGACGGTGCGGATGGTTTCATCGGCCAGGTCCTGACCGCCGAAGCGATCAACAAGATCAAGAACCTGATCGACAACCTGGCCTACGACGGCCACTCGCTCGGTGCCGTCAATCCGATGACCTACGATCCGGCCATGGGCTTGAAATACTTCCCCCACCTGATCGCCGTGAACGAGGAAATGGTCCCCGGATTGCCGCCCCGTGCCGGCACCTACTCGGTGGACGACCCCAGCAGCGACCTCTTCGACCAGTCCTCCCTGCTGTGGGGCGCCCTGAATTTCTCCAACATGATGGACCCGGGCAACAGCAGCGATGCTGCCCACCTGGCCTACCACAACGTGTTCGATGGTGACCCCTTCCCCGCGGCCATGATGACCACCGGTCAACCCGGCCCGTACGACCTGATGAAGGGCACCTCGAAAGTCGTCTTTCAGAACCTGATGGCCATGCACTTCGACGCCGATGCCGGTACTTTCGTGGACCGCAGCCGGCCGCGGAACTCGGCCTGGGGCGGCGACGATGACGGTGATGATGAGGACAAGAGTGCGGACCGGGGAATGGTCCGCAGAGGTCGCCGGGTTTCGGCTGTGAACGTAGCCTATGCCCTGGTCGCCCTGGATGTTTTCCAGCGCGAGTTCGCAGGGACCCCACTGGCTACAATGGCTCTGGATGCCATGCGCGCCCAGGCCGACTTCCTGATCGACCGGATGGGAAATCGACGGGATCTGTACTCCTCGAAAGTCACGCTCCGCCGATCCGACCGCCATTCGGGCGATCGTTTCCGACGCTTCCGATCCGGAAAACGCACGGTCGAAGCTCAGGCTGCCGCGATCCGGGGACTCTACGCGGCCTATTCGTCCACCGGCGATCAGGCCTACCTCGAGGCCGCAGATCGCGCGTATGAAGCCCTGATCTCGAAGTACAAGCACGGGGACGCGTTCGCGACCCGACTTCACAAGAAGAAGGCCAGATACACGCCGCGGACGGTAGCCCTGCTGGCGGGCGCTTTGCGCGAAGCCCGCCTGGTCGGCGGACACGAAGAAGCGGCGGACCACTATGTCGCTTTCTGGGACAGGGTCGCCAACCGGATGCAGCTGGCCGAGGGCGGCCCCACCGGTGAAATGGGTGGAGATTCGGACCTGGACGGAATCCCGTTCATTCCCGAGACCCTCGATGGCGTGGCTCCGGTATTCGCGTCGAGGGCGGTTTTGAGACTGAATGGGCGGAACAAGAGCGGCGACGATCTCGCCGAGACCCGTCCGGAACCGAAAACCGCGAAGATCACCCTTCTGGGGAACGAGCCCAACCCGTTCAATCCCCAGACCAATATCCGTTTCGAATTGGGCAGCCCGGCCCACGTGGACCTGGCGGTCTATGATGTCCGGGGCAAGCTGGTGGAGAGACTCCTGAACCGCGAGATGCAGGCCGGACCGCATTCCGTTTCGTTCCAGGCCGACAATGTCGCTTCGGGAGTCTATTACTACGTCCTGCAGGGCGACGCGGGTCGCCAGGTGGGCAAAATGGTTCTCTTGAAGTAATCCCCAGTCCCTCATGTACGAATCCGGCCGCCTGATCCAGCAGGATCAGGCGGCCGGACAACAATCCAGACCCACGAAGATCGACCGTTCCCTCCCGGCTCAGATGATCAACCGCACGCCGCCGAGATCTGCCAGCTTGTACGGGAAGCTGGTCCCGGGCGACCCGATGAACATGAAGTTCGGGGCGATTTCCCACTCCGCCGAGAGGCGCCGGATCAATTCCGGACCGAATTCGCCTTCGAGCTGGGTGAATTCGATGTCGATTTCGGGATAGGCCCGATCCAAGACCTCGATATCCTTTGCCAACCCCGGACTCACCTCTTCCCCTTCGGGCAGTACGGTAACGATCTTCAGATTGCGCGTCTGCTCGTTCTGCTGCACGTAGCTCATGACCTTGTTCAACACGCCCACGTCGTCGTTCTTGGTGAAGAAAACGAACTCCTGCGAGTTGATCTCCTCGATCCAGCGGGAAACAAGTTCGCCGCTGCTGGAAATGAATCTGAAGATGCGGTCAGACAAGTATTTCAACACATACAGCGCTCCGCGCAGCAATGCGGTGCGGTACAGCATGATCGAGACAAGCAACATCCCAGGCAGGAAGTACTCGAGGAATACCACCAGATAGCGGGGATTCATCACCGCGTTGCCGACCAGAGCAAGCACCACGGCCGGGATCGCGATCGCCAGCGCCAGCGGACTCGCCTTCTCCGGACGTGGCAAACGTCCACGTTTGACCTTCAGCAAAACGTTGCCGAATCCGAACAGGGTCATGACCAGCAGGAACGAAATCGTGTAGACCCCCGCCAGCGCGGCCAATTTGCCGCCCGTGATCAGCAGAATCGACAGGCAGAGCACGAAGAAGGCAATCATGATGCGATAGGGTGAGTTGCGGCGGTTCAACGCCAACAGGAACTGGGGCAGGATGCGGTCCAGGGTCATGCGTTGGATCAGACCGCCCACACCCACGAACGAAGTCAGGACCGCTCCGCTCAGCACCAGCGCCGCATCCACGGAGATCAGCCAGCGCAGCCAAACGCCACCCGAAACCTCGCCCATGTGCGACAGCAGCGCTTCCTGATGCAGCGCGACCTCGGGAATCGGGATGATCGCCAACGCCAGGAACGCGGTCAATGGGTTGAAGATGCTGACGACCAGCCACATGTTGCGTAGGGTTTTCGGGAACACTCCGGGCTTCTGTTCCTCGACGAAGTTCGCCGAGCTCTCGAACCCCGAGATCCCCAGCATGGCAGCCGAAAAACCGAAAAAGAGCGCCATCAGCACGCCGTTTTCGGTGGGGATCCGCCCGTTGAATCGAAGGACCTCCAGTCCGTGTCCGGCCAGATAGATTCCTCCGGCGACGACCAGCACCACCAGGCTCACGAGGTGCGTAATGAAAATGATCACCGCGACCTTGGACGATTCCCCGATCCCGATAATGGTCAGGACCATGAATAGGGCCAACAGGCCGATCGTGGCCGGAATCACCGGCAGGCCGCCCCACAGAGCGTGGACATAGTGCGTGGCCTCGCTGGCCGAGATCACGGCCGTGGCCATGTAGGAGAGCAGCGTCAGCGTGGCCGCCAACGAGGCGATGGACTTGCTTGTCGTGTTCAGCAGTGCATTGTAGGCCCCGCCATTGAGCGGCAGCGCGCCGACCACTTCGCCGTAGATCTTCCGAAACAGGAACAGCACCACCGCAACGACCAGCAGGGCGACCCAGGCGAATTTACCGGCGTAGACGATCGAAAGCGCCGAGACGTACAGACAGGAGGAGCTGATATCATTGCCGCAGATCGCGGTCGCTGGCAATTCGGACAGGCTGACCGCATCGGAAGGAGGCTTGATCGAGGCCGACCGTTTCGATTTCAACTGCTGACTGTTTCCTGATTCCTGAGCCATCATCATTCCGCCTTTGCAGCCACTCGAGTCCCGACCGTGGGCCGATTTCTGATCCGGGCGACGGTAACCCGATCGATGGAATCCGGCGAGGGGAAAATTACTCCGTGATCAGTGGCTCCGGTGTGCGCAGAACGCCGCATGCCACCGGGTACCAGCGTGTACCCCCTGACAATTCGACAATAATATTCGATTTTTTGAAACCATTGACCATCTTTTGCACTTCCCAAGGGAGACCGTCCTCTCTCTCAAAATTTGAATACAACATGCGGAGGATTGTGATGAAAACGAAAGTCCTGGTGGCGCTGGCGCTGATGGCCAGCCTGGTCCTGCTCACCGGTTGCGGCGATGACGATAATCCGGTCGTGCCCAGCGGCGGTGGCGGTGGCAATTCGACGATCGTAACCGGAACACTCACCTTCACCTTCAACGGCGTCGACCTGGACTACAGTGAGGATTCCGTGGGCGTGGAAGAGAACGCGGATTGGTGCCTGCTGGGAGGACACGGACCGGGAGCGAATCAAGCCATGAACCTCCGTATGCCGGATACCGTAGGCACCTACACCATGGGCGAAGCCGGCGACCCCTACGTCAATTTCGTGTATGACGAGATGGCCTGGCTGCTGGACAGCGGAACGGTGACGATCACGGACGCCGGCGGCGACAATCTGGTGGGGACTTTTTCCGGGACCTTCACCAATGTGCAGAACGAGACCCGAACCCTCACCCAGGGCTCTTTTGATATTCCCATCACCCGGGCTCCCTAACCCGCGGGACAAGAATTTCTCAGGCCCCCGCCTTCGGGTGGGGGCTTTCCTATTCCGGATAGACCGTGTCCAGGCCACACGCTCACCGTGTCGCTTCCACAACGATTCCGATCGGGTTTGTGATCCCCTGCAACCGCGAACCATCTGCAGTAGCTTACGTACTTGTAAGTTATGATCATCCCGACGCGATGGAACACTCCTTGCGCTTTTCACCTCGAAACAACGGACCCCGACCGCACCCCAGCGAAGGAATCGAGATGAGACTGCTGAATCAGAAGCGAGCGATGCAGGTGTATTGGGTCCTCGTCGCTGCCGCCGTCGTCGTGATCATGGTGCTGTCGGCATCGCGTCCGGCCAATGCCGCCGACGCAGGTTCCGGAACGATGGGCCTGTCCGACGCCGGTGATTACGATGCCCGCGAAATTCCCTCGTCCGCACGGACTCGCCAGTACGAGGACAAGGTGCTGTTCCGCCTGCTGGACGATGGCTTCGAGGCCGTCCGTGTTACCGGCAGCTTCAACGATTGGCAACCGGTGGCCCTCGAGTACGATCCCCGATCCAACGCCTGGTCGGTCACGGTGACTGTGGAACCTGGACGTCACAGCTACCAGTTCCGGGTGCGCGATGCGGTCGAGCAGTGGGAAGCCATCGACCCGTCGAACCCGCATGCCCGACTCGATCCGGACCACGGCTGGGTCTCCCTGGTCGATGTTCCGGAACCGGACGGTACCGCCGGGGATCCGGTCGCGGAACAGCCGGACGACCCAACAAAAGACGACGATATCGTATTCGATTCAATCGATGTGGAAGTCGACTTCGGCCTGAGCGGCGATGAAGAGGACGACGAGGAGACCTGGCGCACCCACCAGCGCCGTTTCCTGGAACGTGAAATGAACCTGCCGTTCGACAAGATGGGCGAGAATGTATCCTACCAGCGCGTCGATGGGCTGAGTTTGGCGATCGATCCCAGCGCGATCTCACGCGATCCCTACGGACCGGCCGTACGCGGCCTGTTCTCGTACGGATTCCGCAGCGAAGAATGGACGCTGGGCGGGGTCCTCGTACAACCTCTGCTGGAGAATCGCCGGTTGATGGTCAAGGTCACCGGTCACTCGGGCACCGACTTCCAGGACAACACCGGGATCGGCGGCATCGAAAATTCGCTGGCCGGTGTCTTTTTCCGCGAAGACTACCGCGACTACTACCATCGTGAAGGCATCACCGCCTCGATCGTTGGCTACCCGTTGACCACCATTCGCCTGGAGGCCGGCTACGAATCGAGTGACTATCGCTCGCTCGAGACGCAGGAGACCTGGTCCTTCGCCGACGGCGACTTCGCAGCCAATCCGATCGTCGACGAGGGCACGCTGCGGGCCTACTTCGCCAACGCGCGTATCGGGACGCGCAACAATCACATCCTGGCCAGCTATGAGACCGGCCTGAATCGCGATGGCGACGATTTCGACTACTCGCTGCTGAACACAACCTATCGTGGCCGTCTGCAGATGGGCCCGTCCCGGTACGCCGATTTTCGGGTGATGTACGCCACGGGGATGTCCGGCGAATTACCGTCGCAGCGTCGTTTCCCGGTCGGCGGCCTCGGCACGGTGCGCGGCTACTACTACCAATCGCTGCTGACGCCCGACACCGAGAGGGTCGTTCCTTCCCTGGCCAGGGGCGGCCAGCGCATGTTAGTGGCGAATTTCGAGTACGCCTTCTCCTTCGATACCGATATCATGTGGAACACACAGGCGTGGGACAGCGACTGGGATGGCTTCAGCGACTCGGGCGGGTTCGAGGTGGATTCGGCCCTGTTCCTCTTTTTCGATTCGGGCATGGCCTGGGAGAGCCGTTCGGCCGACTTCGGACTGGATGATTTGAAGTCCAGCGCCGGGATCGGTTTCCAGCTGGACGAAGGCGGCCCACGCTTCAATATCGTCAAGACCCTGGACAACGGCGGGCACGACACGCTTTTCCAGATCCGCCTGGAACGGATGTTCTGATTTGAGCCGCACCGCGTGCGCAGAGCCCAGCAGAGGACCGGCCTCCTTCTTCGGGACGAGGCCGGTCTGCCGTGCGATTCTGTACTGCTTGCTGTGCTCGCTGCTGATCACCTCTACGGCTTCCGCACGCGCCGACGAACCGCCCGCACTGCACATCGGCGCACCGGTCGAGCATCTGGGGATACTGGATTTCGAACTCGACGTATCGCATCTCTTCGCAGGCGATGCCATCGAGGCCCTTCATTCGGGCCTGCCGGCGACCGTGGTCATCCGTTGGAGTTTGTGGCGCCAGCGTTCCGGTTGGTGGGATGACGAGGTCGTTTCCGGCTCAACTTTCTTTCGCGTATACTACGATGTGCTGGAAGAGCGCTACGACCTGTTCGACCGCAGCGGAAGGCCCCTGGCAGGCAGCCGGGACCTGGCCGAAATCGAAGACGCCCTCTGCCGGCGCCGCGGCCTGTCCACGGTGCGCGCCGATCGCCTGAAGCGCGATGCGACCTACGTGCTGGAAGTGCTGGCCCGGCTCGAACCCCTGGATGAGCAGCAGATCGGTGAGCTCGAGTCCTGGGCTCGCGGCGAGAGCGGCAAGAGCAAACCCTTCCTGTCCACGGTCACACGGCGTGCCGTAGGCTGGCTGAAGAATCGGGTCGGTCCGGAAGCGCGATCCGCCTGGGCGAAAAGCAAGCCGTTTCGGTTGTCGGAGATGGGTCGCTGATTCATCGGAACGCCGCGCCCCGGACAGGAGCGCGGCGTTGAATTCTCCGCAGACGGCGTCACCGCAAAACCACCACCTTCCGCACCATGTCCTCATTCATTCCCGGTCCGCACACACGCAATCGCGCCAGGTACTGCCCGGCGGCGACTTCGCGGCCCTCGGCGTCGCGCCCGTCCCAGGTCACGATGCGTTCACCGGTGTCGATCTCTTCGCGCAGGATGGTGCGCACCCGCCGGCCGCGCAGATCATAGACTTCGAGTGTGGCCGCGGCACGCAACGGGACCGCGAAGCGGAAACTCCCGCTCGAGGACATCGGGTTTGGGGAGGGCGGTGCGAAACTGACGTGTGAAAGGCCCGATCCGCCTTCCTCCGCCACCGGTGTCACTACGTCCTCCGGACAGTTCAGGCAGGCAGTGCGGCGCGGATTGTGTCCGTACATCGGCCAGGCATAGTTTCCGGAATTCTCGGGCATGTGGACCTCGTAGATGAGCAGCTCCGACTGGGTCAGGAATACGACTTCGGTCTCGCCGTCCCCGGCCAGGTCACCGATCGCGGGACTCAGGTTGCAACGATCCCCCAGGGGGGTGGGCCAGCCGGGTACGGTGCCGCCGACGTTGGCCCACCCCCACCCGTTCTTGGCGCGATCGCCGATCAGCACATCGCTGGCCGTCGATTCGATCAGACCGATGATGGGAGCCCCGTACAGGTACCAGCCGGAGCCCGTGGCCACCGGGGACCACCAGACCTCGTCTCCCGTGTCGCCGTAGTGGGCGTGCACCGACCAGTTGCGGGCCGCGTAGACGATCTCCGGCGCGGACCCTCCCAGGCACTGTGCGAGCGCGGCGCTGGTCAACGGCGAAGCCGAAGGTACGGTGTAGGGAAACGAAGCGTAGTCGCTCTCATCTTCCTGCATCACGTACAGGGTGCCGTTCTCGGTCGGCACGACAATCTCGACTTCACCGTCGAGGTCCAGATCCCCCAGTGTGATCTGGTCCGAGACCACGGAAGATACGCTTCGGCTCAGCTTCGTCGTGGGCAAACGGGGATCGAAGGCATAGACCGTAGCGCCCGGCCCGACGACCACCTCGTTGATCCCGTCGCCGTCGATATCACCGATGGCCGGCGGGGCCGTGATTGTTCGACCGCCGAAGAAGGTCCAAGAGTAGATTCCCCGCGGGGGAACCCCCTTGTAGTCGCGGTAGAGCAGCTTGTCGCCCGAGCCGATGGCAACCACCCGCACCCAGGGCGAGCCGATCGCACCGAGCGAAACATAGGTGGGCGCTGCGGTACCGAGATCGACGGGCCAACCGTTCAGCGGCGTGCCGTCGACTTCATAGCCCAGCACCTTTCCATCGACCGTACCGGCGAAGATCAGGTTGCGGCCTCCCGGTGTCAGCGCACCGATCGCCACCGGCCCATCGCTCAGCGCTTCGCCGGTCACGATCGGATAGCCGTACATGCGCGCGCCGGCGAAACTGTAGGCCTGGATGTTGCCGTCCGCATCGCCGAACACGATCTCCCGGGTGCCATTGCCGGTCAAATCGACCAGAGCCGGCGGAGAGATCGGTTCGGCGTCCAATTCGACGGGACCCCAGTCGCGCAGATCCGGATAACCGGGACCGTTGCGCCATTCGGCATCGAACTTCAGACGGTTCACATCCAATCCGCTGCCACGAATATCGGTCCAGCTGGCGGCAATGCGATTTGCGCGCGAGGGATCGAGAGCAATCTGGGGAGACCAGGCCACGCCCGGTACTCCGTACGAATCGACGAACTTTTTCTCATCGGACCAGACCGAAAGCGAAGTCGAATAGGCAGTCTGGATCGCGGGAGCGTAGGGGAAGAAATGCTGGCCACCTCCCAGGACCCATTGCCCGGCAGACGGATCGTGGTACAGGGCAGTCGGTATCGAAATTCCTTCTGCGATATGCACTTCCGGGGAAAAGGACGCGCCCTGCACCTGGGATACGAACAAGCCCGTATCCTGATAGTGGCTTCCGCTGGACCGGGTAAAGGCCAACAGGACCTCGTTGGAGACCGCCGAGGCCCGGATCACGGGATGCCGGTCGTCTGTACCGTTGGTGGTCGTGGTCAGGTACTGCACCGGGTCCCACGCTGCGGCGCCGCCATTGCCGTAGTTGTTCGTGCGGCGATAGCGAATCGCGCTCAGGAACGAATCGTCGTAACTGCGGTACTCCCACGCCACGTGGAGGTACGTTCCATATCCGTACGAAACACTGGGAAAGTCATAGCCGCGGTCCGAGGCCGTAAGCTCGGCGATCATGTAGGGCGTCTCCCAGGTGGCGCCATAATCGCGACTCCGGGCGAACCAGATGTCACGGCCGGAACTGTCGGCTCCCGACCCGACCAGGTACAGGTAGTAGCCTTCCCAGGTGATCGCATCGGAAGTGATGTTGGGCGAAGAGAACCAGACGTCGGGATCCTGCATCGCGACGACGACCGTCCAGTTGGGCGTCGCGCCCAGATCGGAGTAGGCCACTTCGATCTGTTTCTTCGAGCCGACCACCAGATGTTCGTAGGATAGATAGCAGCGGTTCTCGTTGCCCTCGGCAATATGCATTTTAGCTCCGAAATACTCTTCGTCGGAAGCCGCGGCCAGGAACGATCCCCACGAGGTCCAGGTATCACCACCATCATCGGAGCGAAAGACGAGCAGGTCGACGCTGATCGGGTCGTAGGCTGTTCCCGATTCCAGGGCGATGTAGATGTCACCGTTCGAAGCGATATCCATCGTACATTCTCGATGATGGGCGTCGGAGGACACCACCACATCCTCGCCACCGATGCCCTCCGACTTGGAGGCCGCGTCCGGAGCAACGGTGGACTGCAAACGCGCGAGCAACTCCGGATCCCGGACGCGTTGTGAAGGGGACTCCACGGCACCAGAGTCCGGCTGTCGCATGTCCTCTGCGACCACATTCAGACCACGGCCGTGATCGACGACCGCGGGCGCCGGGCCGCCGCGATCACTGATCGTCCCGGCCATTGCCAGAGCCGGCAGGAACAGGAACGCCAACGGCAGCAGAAATCGTTGATCCCGTTTTGCATTGATCATCAGGTTTCCCCCCTGTGTTTCCAGACACCCGAACAGAGCGTCGAACTGGCATCAGAAAGCAGGGGCGGTACCCACCGGCCCGGGCGTTCTCCCTCAAAACAGTGCGCCCGGACCGATCGGGTTCCCTCGACTCCCCCGCCTGACTTCGGGTAGGACGCGGTCCCGCCGCCTGGTGACACAACCTATTTCAAGGAGGGGGTGATTTCGTACGATGCTTGTGCGTCGGCCTGCTGGTGACTCCACAGGTGTGCGGGGTCGCGCGCGTCTTCGGCGTGTCGATCGAGGAAGTATTCGAGTTCGAGGAAGACGGCGGGTCGGCTGCCGGGACTCAGAGTTCGCGGATCTCCTCGACCTCGACATTGCTGTGCAGGCCTTCGGTGCTGGTCCAGCGCCCGAGCAACTCGATGAACTTCGGAGCCGCTTCCTTTTCGAAGCGTACCGTCAGGGTCTCGTCCGCGAGCACCGACCAGCACAGATCCCCCACGCCGTCGGTGCCGCAATAGGCATGCATCTCGAGGTACAAGGAGTGGCCCATCTCGCGATCCTGGTAACTGTCGAGCAGGATCTCCATGGCCAACAGATCGATGGCGACATCTCCGCGTTCGCGCACTGCGCCCTCCCAGAAATCCGTGATCTGCTGGGTCAGTGCGATACGGAACTCACCATCGGCGGTCACTTTCCAGACTTCGTCCAGACGGTCGGCGTCGACGTGAAGCAGGTCGACGGCGATTTCCACCTGATACTCGACCGGGCAGTTCTCGCGCAGGTCGTCAAAATCCTCGTACATGTAGACTCCCGCCCGCAGGGGCGTGCAAGGTGAGACCGGCCGGGACACAAGGCCCCGGCCAGTGCAGAGCGAAGGCTATTTCAGGACCGGAGTCCCGGCACTCCAGGTACCGGTGATATCCGAGCCGCCATCATAGTTGTAGATCGTATAGGAACCATTGCCCAGGGCGGTCCAGTCATATTCGGCCACGATCCGCCAGGCATCGGCGTACCAATCGTAGATGTCCAGTGAACCCGAGCCGTCGGGATTGACCACGAACTCGATGTAGATCGGATCATCGTCGAAAGACTGCATTTCCATCGTGAGTACGCCGAGTACGGACTCCGACCATTCCCAGATGAAGACCGGATCGGACGAACCGGAGTCGGGGTCGTAGATGTACATCTCACCCCAGGTCTCGTCTTTGGCCACTTCAGCCTCGTAGAAAACGAAGTTGTCGTACGTTCCGTCCTCATCGAATCCATCGAGCTTGTATTCCCACGTGTA
>JANTGJ010000094.1 GCA_024762975.1 Candidatus Krumholzibacteriia bacterium | reverse complement strand
CGAGGAGGGCGGTTCGCTGACGATCATCGCCACGGCCCTGATCGAGACCGGTTCTCGGATGGACGAGGTCATTTTCGAGGAATTCAAGGGCACCGGTAACATGGAGGTCGTACTGGATCGTAAGATCGCCGACCGCCGCGTCTATCCGGCCATCGACATCTTCAAATCCGGTACGCGCAAGGAGGATCTGCTCATCGATCCGAAGGATCTGGGCAAGATCTGGGTCCTGCGCAAGTACCTGAACGATTACAATCCGACCGAGGCGATGGAATTCCTGATCGACAAGCTGGGCAAGACGACGGACAACGCCCAGTTCCTGGGAGCGATGAACGCCTGATTGGGTTCAATCACTGGTTTCGGGCCGGAATCCGAGGGTTTCGGCCCGTTTTTGATACCGGATTATGTAGAATTCCCTTGCCTTGGGCCCGAAACTTGATTTCTTTTCCCGCTCACCCCGGGGAGACTGAACCTCGGGAATCAGTCAATTGCGGAGATCGCCCGGCACCTCGCGAGATGCGGCGGTACCCGGAGCGAAGGCCAGGAAGCGAACGAAGCCATGAAGAAAGACATCCACCCGAAGTACGTCGCCTGCACCATCACCTGCCTCTGTGGCAATGTGATCGAGACCCGGTCGACGCGGGAAAAGCTGAATGTGGAAATCTGCTCCAACTGCCACCCGTTCTTCACGGGCCAGCAGAAGATTGTCGATACCGCCGGCCGTGTCGAGCGCTTCCGCAAGCGCTATGAGGGATCGAACTACAACAAGAAGTAGTTCCCACTTGGCAAGCGGGGCCCACCAGGGCGGGAGATGAGTTGATCATGGCGCCGGGAGTATCCCGGCGCTATTATTTTGAGCGAACGAACTGTAGATATTGTGCTGGGCGGCCCCCGGAACTCCGGCAGCTTCCTGCTTGATATTCCGGCCTGGACCTGACGGATGAATGGGATGGGAGTTCCGATGAACGAGACTGACACCATGGGGTCGAACACCGACGAGACTCCGGCTGCGCCGCGCCGCGCCGCCTGTCCCGAATTTGCCGAGGGCGATGCCCGGCAAATGGATCTGGCCGTCGGGGGTCAGGCCCTGATCGAGGGCGTGATGATGCGCAGCCCGAAGTACCTGGCGATGGCCGTTCGTACGCCTGATCAGCGGATCGTGATTCGGAAAAAGATCTTCAACAGCATCATTCGGAAATTGCCCTTTTTGAATATTCCTGTCCTGCGGGGCGGTATTCATCTGATCGAAACGATGGGGCTGGGCATCGATGCCCTGATGTTCTCGGCCGACCAGGCCCTGAGCGAGGACCGCATCGAGGAGAAAAAGAGCAAGTTCTGGGACTCGGTCACGATGTGGGCCACGGTAGCCTTTTCGTTCGTGCTCAGTATGGGTCTGTTCTTCTATCTACCGATCATTCTGACTGATCTGGTCGTCGGCGAGGAAAGTGGTTCGATTGTCTGGAATGCGGTCGACGGTCTCTTCCGTGTGGTGATGTTCGTGCTCTACCTGTGGGGGATCTCGAAGCTGCCGGACATGGCCCGGGTCTTCGAATACCACGGTGCCGAGCACAAATCCATTCACGCCTTCGAGAATGGGAGGTCCCTGGACGCCGATGGTGCGCGGGAGTTCACGACGCTGCACCCGCGGTGCGGAACCAGTTTCCTGTTCTTCGTGATGATCATCTCGATCGTCGTATTCAGTTTTCTGGGTCGTCCCGAGGGGCTTTCCGATCGCCTGACCCGCCTGGCCTTCGTGCCGCTGATCGGCGGTTTGGCCTACGAGGCGATCAAGCTGTCGGGAAAATATGCCAAGGCGTGGTTTCTGCAACCCGTGATTTGGCCCGGCCTGATGCTGCAGAAGATTACTACCAGTCCGCCGGACGACGAGCAGTTGACGGTCGGTATGGCCGCGCTGAAAGCCGTCCTGACACCGGAGGCGGATGACTTCAAGGAACGAATCTATTTCGACTTGCCGACCGAGCTGACGACCGAGCCGGGACCGGGTTCCGCGCCCGAAGGGGATTCCGCATGAAAGAGAATGTCCAGTCCCTGCGCGACAGCTATCGGGAGTTGGGCGAGCGCCTGTCCAGTCCCGGGGTGCTGGACGATCAGAATGCGTACCGGCAATTGACTCGTGAGCACAGCCGGGTCAGCAAGCAGCTCGAAATCGGAGAGAAGTGGCTGGCCATCGTCGAGCAGCTCGAGGACAGCCGCGAATTGCTCAAGGAAGAAGCGGACGCGGAGATGCAGGAGATGATCCGCGAGGAGATCGCGGAACTCGAGCCGCAACTGGGGCCGGCGGCGGCGGCCTTCGAAGAGGCCCTGCTGCCCCACGACCCGAATGACGATCGCGATGCGATTCTGGAGGTGCGCGCCGGCACGGGCGGCGACGAGGCGGCCCTGTTCGCCGAAGAGATCGCGCGCATGTACCTGCGCTACGCCGAGACGCAGGGCTGGAAGACCGAATTGATCGATGGTACCGAGGGCACCGCTGGTGGTTTCAAGGAAGTCGTCTACAGCGTCAAGGGCGAGGGCGCGTTCGGAATCCTGCGCTGGGAGAGTGGCGTGCATCGCGTGCAGCGCGTACCGGCCACGGAATCGCAGGGGCGGATCCACACATCGGCCGTGACGGTGGCGGTGCTCCCCGAGGCCGAGGATGTGGACGTGGAAATCAAGGACGCGGATCTGAAAATCGACGTCTACCGCGCCCAGGGGCCGGGCGGCCAGTCGGTCAATACGACCGATAGCGCGGTACGTGTAACCCACCTGCCCACAGGCATTGTGGCGCAGTGCCAGGACGAGAAATCACAGCACAAGAACAAGGCCAAGGCCCTGGGAGTGCTGCGTTCCAGAATTCTCGAGGCCGCGATTGCCGAGCAGGAGGCCAAGATCGCCGCCGAGCGCAAGAGTCAGGTCGGAACGGGTGATCGCAGTGGGAAGATCCGCACCTACAATTTCCCGCAGAGCCGGGTGACCGATCATCGCATCGGGTTGACCGTCCACAGCCTGGATGCCATCATGGCCGGCGACATCGGGGAACTGGTCGTCGCGATCCAGGACCATCGACGCAAAGAGGCGCTGGCCGCTACACGCGAAGGCTGACCCGAGCAAAATCCAAACCGCTGTGGCTACACCGGCCGCGGTGGTGACTCCTCTGCCACGACTCGGCCCCGGAGGGGCACATTCGCATGAACCCACCGGCCAACAAGACGGTCCGCGAACTGCTGCAGGTCACCACCAGCTACTTCGAGGAAAAGGGTGTCGATTCGGCGCGCCTGAATGCCGAGCGTCTGCTGGCGGACGTACTGGGCCTGGCTCGGATCGAATTGTATTTCCAACATGACCGTCCGGTCCTGGGCAAGGACCTGGACCGCTATCGCGAGTGGGTCCGGCGCCGGGCCGGCGGTGAACCCCTGCAGACCATCCTGGGACAGACCGAATTCTATTCGCACCTGTTCAAGGTCGAGCCCGGTGTGTTCATCCCGCGGCCGGAGACCGAGCGACTGGTCGAAACGGCGGCCGATTTGCTGGGCGGCGGGAACCGGGCGCTGCTGGCGCCGGTTGCGGTGGAGATCGGTTGCGGAACCGGAGTGGTCGGAATCAGTCTGGCGCTTGAACTGCCGCGGTTGAGGGTCTATGCCACGGAAATCAATTCGCGAGCGATCGGACTGACACGCCACAACGCGCACGTGCTGGGCGTGGAGGCCCGGCTGGAAGTGTTGCCTGGCAGTCGCTTCGAGCCGTTGCCCTCCTCGTTGCAGGGCGAGGTGGATCTGCTGATCAGCAACCCGCCCTACATTCGGCGCGCGGAGATCGAGGGCCTGGCCGAGGAAGTGAAGGGGCACGATCCGCATACCGCTCTGGACGGCGGAGTCGATGGCCTGGATTTCTACCACGCGATCGCCGGAGGCATGAAGCGCTGGCTCCGTCCCGGGGGCCACGTTGCTTTCGAGATCGGCGACGACCAGGGGGCCGATGTGAACAGGATTCTCGAGAAAGCCGGCGCCATCAACGTGCAGGTGATCCAGGACTACACGCAACGTGATCGCGTAGTCGTCGGTCAGTTGCCGCCGGATCACCCCTCGGTCGACGGACCGGCCACGCCCAACGATTCCTCCGGAATCGGTTAGGAGGACTGAGCTTGGATCGTTTCATCATCCATGGCCCGACGCGACTGGCAGGCGAGCTGGCGGTCAGTGGCGCCAAGAATGCCGTACTGCCTTTGATGGCTGCGGCGCTGCTGACGCGCGGCGAATCGGTGGTCTCGAACGTGCCCGACCTGCAGGATGTGCGCTTCTTTACGACGATTCTCGAGGGGCTGGGAGCGCGTTGTACCCTCGACGGTCACGAGCTGAGCATCGATACGAGCAACCTGGCCGGTTTCGAAGCTCCCTACGACCTGGTGCGCAAGATGCGCGCGAGCGTCTACGTGTTGGGGCCGCTGCTGGCCTCGCAAGGGCGTGCCCGGGTTTCGTTGCCGGGCGGTTGTGCCTGGGGACCGCGGCCGGTGAATCTGCATCTCGAAGGGTTGCGGGCACTGGGCGCGAAACTGGAATTGAACGAAGGCTATATCGAGGGCGAATCGCTCGCGGGGTTGCACGGTGGCAGGTACCGTTTCGAGCCGTCGTCGGTGGGGGCGACTGCCAATGTATTGATGGGCGCGGTCCTGGCACGCGGAGAGAGTCTGCTGGAGAATTGTGCCGTTGAGCCCGAGGTAACGCAGCTGGTCGAGGCGCTGATCGCGTCCGGTGCGAAGATCGAGGGGATCGGCACCACGACACTGCAGATCCAGGGCGTCGACGAGTTGCAACCGATTCGGCGGCGCGTGATCGCCGACCGGATCGAGGCCGGCACCCTGATGGCGGGTGTGGCCCTGGCCGGCGGACGTGTACGCCTGACCGGCGTTGACCCGGTACATCTGCGACCGGTGACTGCCGTACTTCAGGACATGCAGATCCGGATCGACGAGGACGCCGATGCCCTGACGGTGACCGCCGGAGAACGGCCGCAACCGGTCGAGGTCGTCACGCGACCCTATCCGGGATTTCCGACGGACATGCAGGCTCAGATCATGGCCGCCTGTGCGGTCGCCACCGGCACCAGCTTCATGACCGAGACGATCTATCCGGATCGATTCACCCACGTAGCCGAATTGCGGCGACTGGGTGCGGATATCCGCCTGGACGGAGCGCAGGCCACGATTTTCGGCGTCGAACGCCTGCAGGGTGCGCCGGTGATGGCTACGGATCTGCGGGCCTCCGCGGCGCTGGTACTGGCCGGCGTGGCAGCCGAAGGCGAGACTGTCATCAACCGTGTCTATCACATCGATCGTGGATATGAGAGAATCGAAGAACGATTGTGCAGCCTCGGAGCACGCATCGAACGGGTCCGGGGATGAGCCGGTTGCAACGATATCGGTCCCATGACAAGGGAGTCGACATGCGGAAACGGAACGAGCGAGTCGCCCGCTGGCTGCCGGTGCTGTTGGTCCTGGCGGCAGGTGCCACGGGTTGTGCGCCGCAGGCGCAGATCGAATCGAATATGAATCCCGACTATCAGGCCGATCTGGATCGGGTATTCGTGATCATCGACACGCACAAGATCGACGATGCCACGCGGCAGATCTGGGACGAGCGGGACGAGTTCGGGGGCGGCAGCGCGAAGCCCGACACCACGAATTTCATGAAGGAATTCCTGCCGAAGTTGGCGCAGTACTTCGAGGCGGTCGGCGTCGAGACCAGGGGCCATGCAGTGACTCGCCTGGAATTGTCACCGTCGCGGGTCACCGAGAAGATCGAAGCGTATGGGCCGGACGCCGTACTTCACATCACGGAGTCCTGGTTCGCGATCCAGCGGGATCCGGGCATCCTGGGTCTCATGGCCACCGAGGACGTAACGGCGATCGACCTGGACTGCTCCCTGACGGACGAGCGCTACCCGGACCAGACCGTCTGGCGCGCGTTGCTGCAGATCGAAGCGTCGCCCGGGGCCTGGAAAACCATGGCCGACAAACTGGCCCAGTCGCTGGTCGACAAGCTGATGCAGGATGGGCTGATCGACCCGGCACGGACCAGGTCCCCGCAGCCGGACGGGCAGCACAAAGGCGCTTGATCCCGTTCCGGACTCCGACCGAATTCGACGAGAAAGTATGATCCATGACCGAACCCAGACACTTCATCCTCGGCGCAGCCGGCCACGTGGACCATGGCAAGACCGCGCTGATCACAGCGCTGACCGGGACCAACACCGACCGCCTGAAGGAAGAGCAGTCCCGCGGGATCAGTATCGAATTGGGATTCGCGGAATTCGATCTCGGCGGTGGGGTCACGCTGGGCGTGGTCGACATGCCCGGTCACGAGAAATTCGTCAAGCAGATGGTCTCCGGCGCGGGCGGCGTGGACCTGGCCTTCCTGGTCGTCGCCGCCGATGAGGGCGTGATGCCGCAGACGATCGAGCACCTCGGTATCCTGGATTCGCTGGGCGTGCAGAGCGGGGTCGTCGTGATCACCAAGATCGACATGGTGGATGAGGATTTCATCGCGGTGGCCAGCGAGGAAGCTGCTGAGCTGGTCGAGGGCACTTTTCTCGAGGGCAAACCGATCGTACCGGTCAGCGCGCACGCCGGATCCGGGCTGGGGAAATTGAAGGACGCACTGCGCTCCGAAGCCATGAAACTGCCCGTGCGGGCCGAGGAAGGCCTCTTTCGTCTGCCGGTCGATCGCGTCTTTACGATGCCGGGCGCCGGTGTGATCGTCACCGGCACCTGCTGGAGCGGCCGCGTGGCTGTGGGCGACAAATTACTGGCCCAGCCCGGCGAATTGCCCGTGCGCGTACGCGAAGTCCAGGTACACGGTGCGAGATCGCAGCTCGGATCCTCCGGGCAGCGTCTGGCTTTGGCGTTGCACGGAATCAAGAAGGACGACATCGCTCGCGGTTTCCAGATCGCCGCGGCGGGGGCGGCTCGTCCGACGCGGCGGATCGACCTGCGTGCGACGCTGATGCCGCACTACGGTGGCGTCATCAAGAATCGTCAGCGGTTGCATGTGCATCATGCGGGCCGCGAGGTGCTGGGCCGGATCATTTTGCTGGACGCCCAGGATCTGGGCGGCGACAGCGGTGAACGTTCCGCGTTGGCGCAGCTGCACCTCGAGGAGGAACTGGTTGCCGCGCGAGGCGATCGCCTGGTGTTGCGCTTCTACTCGCCGGTGACCAGTATCGCCGGTGGTGTGGTGCTGGATGCCGCGCCGCGGCCGCACAAGCGCTTCGACGAACGTCCCCTGGCGGCGCTCGCGGTGGTGGAGAACGGCGACGTCGGCGACCTCTTCCGGCAGAATCTGCGTGAGGCCGCGCTGGCAGGGCTGCCTGCCGTCGATGCTCCCGGGCTGGAGGGCGACGAGTCCGTGCTGGCGGTGGGCAAACTGTTGTATGACCGCGAACGGGTGCTCGGCCTGGCAACGGATCTGGCCGGGATGCTCACCTCCTACGCCGGGCGTTTCCCGCTGCGCCTGGGCATCCCCAAGGAAGAAGCGCGGCGCAAGATGAAATTCAAGGGCGGTGCCGCGCAGTGGAGTGCGCTGTGCCAGGCCCTCGGTACGGAGGTCGACTGGGTTGTGGTCGATGACCGGATCTGCCTGACGCCGGAGGGCCCGCCACTTCAGGAACCGCTGGCGGCGGCGGTCGCCGAGGCGGCCCGGGAACTGGACGCCTTCGGGTTGGATTGGCCGGGTCTGGAACGCTGGGCGGAGGATTCCCCGGTTTTCCAGCGAGCTGGACGCGAGCCCGAGCTGGCCGGCTTCCTGCCGCCCGAGGTGCAGCGTCACCTTACGGACCACAAGATGGCGGTCCCGATCAATAATGAGTACATCGTCAGTCCGAAGGCATTTGCCGACCTTTTGGATCGGTTGCAATCCTATTTTGCGTCGGCAGAGGAAATGATCTTCGCCACATTCCGCGAGGTGAGCGGACTGACCCGCAAGCTGGGCATTCCGATGCTGGAGTACCTGGATCAGACCGAACGGACCGTGCGCCGCGGCGACGTGCGCGTGATCGGCCCGCGACTGGAGAACAAAGAATGAGCAGCCCACTGCCCGGCACATCCGGTCCTACCTGCGCCGCGCGCCGAGTCACCCGCCCGATCGACGTAGGCGGCGTCACCATCGGAGGCGATGCTCCCGTTCGTGTCCAGAGCATGACCTGTACGCGTACCGGTGACGCCGAGGCGACGTTGGGCCAGATCCGCGAGTTGGTCACGGCCGGCGCTGAAATCGTCCGAGTGACGGTGAATGATGCGGCCGCGGCCGAAGCGCTGCCGAGGATCGTGGCCGAAAGCAACACGCCACTGGTTGCGGATATCCACTACGACCACAAGATGGCCCTGGCCGCGCTCGAGGCGGGCGTTGCCAAATTGCGCATCAACCCGGGCAACATCGGCAGTGCGGACAAGGTGCGCGAGGTGGCGACCGCGGCCGCGGACCACGGCGTGCCGATCCGCATCGGAGTGAACCACGGCAGCCTGCACAAGCGTTACGCGGATCTGGCGGCGCTGGATCCGGCGGGTGCCCTGGTGCAAAGCGCCCTGGACGAGATCGAAACCCTGGCCGCCGTCGGCTTTCACGATGTGGCCGTCAGTCTGAAGAGTTCGAGGCCCGGTGAGGTGATCGACGCCTGTCGCCGCTTTTCGGGGATCAGCGACGTTCCACAGCACCTCGGAGTGACGGAGTCGGGTACCTTGCAGGCCGGTACCGCGATTTCGGTTGCGGCGATGTCGGTGCTGCTGGGCGAAGGCATCGGTGACACGGTACGCATCAGCCTGGCCGCCGATCCGGTCGAGGAGGTTCGCGCCGCCTATTACATGCTTTCCTCGCTGGGATTGCGACAGGGATACGCGCGCGTGGTGGCCTGCCCGACCTGTGGACGCGTCGAAGTGGACGTGATGGCCCTGGCGGCCCGGGTCGAGGAGTTGGCCCGGGATCTGCCCGCCGACAAGACCATCTCGGTCATGGGCTGCATCGTCAACGGGCCGGGCGAGGCCAAGGGTGCGGATCTGGGAATCGCGGCCGGAAAATCGAAGGTCGCCATCTACCGCAACGGCGAATTGCATCGAAATATCGCCAAGGAGGATCTGGAAAGGGTTCTTCTCGAGGAAGTCGAACGCCTGAAATAACTTCGAAGCTCCGGAAGTCACTTCTACCGCTTCCACGACCGGGAAACTATCGCTACAGATTCCCGGTACCGGTCCGATCCCTACATCATATTTACGACCAGTTTCAGGAAGGACCGGCGAATGGCCTCGACGTCGACTGTCAGCATCACTCCGTTTCAAGAGCCTTCTGCCGGTTCGGTCAGCGATCAGTATGTCGATCGGATGAAAGCCGTGCAGGCATTCAATGCGCGTCTAGTCTTCATGACGTTTGACGAGTCTTCCTACGATGAGATCGTACAGGGCGTGCGTCGAGTGATCGGTTGTGATAGTTGTGCGTTGTTCCTATACGACAAGAGCCATCGGACATTGGTCCTCAAGAGCGCTGCCGGTTACGAAGGTCTGCAGGCTCCTTTGAGCATTCCGGTGGACAGTGTCGAGAGTTTGCATGCGCAGGCGTTCCGCGAAGAGTATCTGGTCCATATGAACGATCTGACGACGACCCGGATGTTGACGCTGTCGAGCGAGCTGGGCAGTAATCTCGTATTGCCCGTCATCTCGGACAAGGGACCGTTCGGTGTGCTGGATGTGGGTAGTTTGACGCCGTCGTACTTCGGCGATGTCGAGGTCGGCATGTGCAGTATGCTGGTCGATCAGATGGCCTATTCGCTGGAGAATATGCGATTGGTCCGCGAACTGAGCGACTCGCGCGACGCCGTGATCCGCGGTATGGCGTTGCTCTCGGAAATTCGGGATTCGCACATCGGCGGGCACCTGAACCGGATCTGTGCGATGAGTGAGTACCTGGCCCGAAGGCTGCACGAGATCGGTGGCTATCCCGAGGTGGATCGCCATTTCATCCAGACGCTGAGCCGGTCCGCCGCGTTGCACGATGTGGGCAAGGTCGGTATCCCTGACTCGATCCTGCAGAAGCCGGATAAGCTGACCCCGGCGGAGTACGAGATCATGAAGTCTCATGCCATGATCGGCGGCAATCTGCTCAACGGACTGATCGACGAGTTCGGTGAGTTCGACATGATTGCGATGGGGGCCGAAGTAGCGATCTGCCATCACGAATGGTGGGACGGGTCGGGCTACCCGAAGGGTCTGAAGGGGCGGGAGATCCCACTGTCGGCGCGAATCCTGGCGCTGTGCGACGTCTACGACGCGCTGGCCAGTCTGCGGGTCTACAAGGAGGCCTGGGATCACCGTCGTATCCTGGAGACGATCCGCGGTTTGTCGGGCACGCAATTCGATCCGGACCTGGTCGAAATCTTTCTGCAGAATCCGCCGGAACTGGAAAGAATCCGCGCGAGGTATCCCGGTTAGCCCCCACGGCTGACGTACTATTCCGCCACAACGCCCGGTGCCACCCCCGGTTCGACAAACACGCTTTTCTCGCGCAGGCAGGTCGCGGCGCCCGCCGGCGCCTTGCGTGGTTTGCGTACGTAGCGGCGCTCCGTCCAGATCACCGGCACCAGGGACGAATGCTTGGAGCGGCAGTGCAACGCCGCCAGCGCGGCCGTTTTTTGGAGCACCGTTCGCGGTACTCTTTCGGGGTGGCCGCCGGTGCGCAGGATGACGTGGCTACCCGGTACACCCTGTGCATGCAGCCAGAGGTCTTTCCCGTGCGAGGCCCCGAAGGTCAGCGCGTCGTTTTCCTGGTTGTTGCGGCCGATCCAGACCTCCCAGCGGCCATCGATTCGGTAGCGGCGGAAAGGGCGGGCCGGTTCCTCGGGTCCGCTGCTCCGGCGCCGCGCCCTCGCCGTGGGCAGCAGATCCCTGTTCTCTTCCTTCCAGGTGCGCAGAGCGCCCAGTCGCTCCTGGGGCGAGGTGGATGCGGCCAGGGCCTCGCCGAGCGAGTCCAGCGCGGTGGCGGCCCTGCTCGCATCCTTCTCGGCCTCGTCCAAGCGCCTGCGAATCACCTGGCAGCCCTTCTCCGCCTTGCGCGCCCGCCGGAACCACGACTCGAGATTCGCCGCAGGGCTCAGACGGGGATCGAGTGCGATCTCGAGCTCCTGACCGGTGCGCGGGTCCGTCAGGCGTGCCTGCTGCATGCCCGATTCCAGAGTGTGCAGATGAACGGCCAGCGTTTCGGCACAGCGGCGGTATTCGTCGCCCCTTTCAGCGCGCTCGTGATCCC
The DNA here is from genome assembly GCA_024762975.1 of Candidatus Krumholzibacteriia bacterium. Classification (GTDB taxonomy): domain Bacteria; phylum Krumholzibacteriota; class Krumholzibacteriia; order LZORAL124-64-63; family LZORAL124-64-63; genus JANTGJ01. The sequence continues at coordinate 3,628 of JANTGJ010000094.1, read as the reverse complement.
GGTTCAGATTCGCCACCAGTCGATCGGCGGTCTTGGCCCGGCGCCGCAGATGGGCCTCCAGGGTCCTGCGCTGTTGCTCACACCTCGCCTCGATCCAGCGCTCCAGCGCCGCAGCGGAGTAGGTATCGCGAGCGAATCCATCACTCGCCAACCCGCTCTGTGCCGGGCGGGGGCGAAGGAGTTTCCCGGGAGGATCCATCAACAAGGGGTGCGGCGGGCGATGAGCAGCCCACAACAGCTTCTTTCCCTCGTCCAGCAGGACGAGGTTGCCGCGGGGCCCGAACAACTGCTGAAACAGCACCAGGCGACCGCGCTGAGGATGGTCCCATTCCAATGCAAGGACCCGGTCCGCAGGCAGGACTCCGATTCCGGCCAACTCCGAGTTCGCAAGAAGCTCCGACAGCGGGTGCCGTGGTGAAGGTTTCAGATCGCGGTGGAGCGCTTCGGGCAACGGTCCTTCGCCGGCGAGCGCCAGGACGGCGCCCGGTTCGTGGACCAGGACCAGCGCCGGCCGCTCATCCCCGACCAGGTGCAGGCGCAGCCAACCGGGTCCGGCGACGGCCCGAAACAGCGGCCGGCCTTGCCATCGTTCATGCCACGCACCGGCGGCGGCGCTCAGCGCGTCGTGTCCGGATGCGGGCTGTGGAGTGCGGGTCATGATCAGAACAGACTGTAACCCAGGGTGAGTTTCAGGTCGGGGCTATCCAGCACCCCGATGCGGATTTCGGCCAGCCCGAGGTGGCCGTTCTCGAATACCTTCGTGCCGCCCGCGACCAGGTTCAGCCCCAGGTCGGTATCCGAGCCGCTGCCCGGCCCGGTATCGAAGTCCATGATGTGCAAGGACAGCGCGCCACCGCCATACAGGCCCCAGGGCGAGCTGACGAGCTCGGTAAACTGATAGGTCAGGTCACCGTTGATCGTGATGATGGTCGCATCGTCACCCATTCCGATTTCCAGATTCGGCGTGAACTCGACATTGGGTACGACTTCGCCCAGACGGGCATCCAGGCCGAAGTGGAACTGGCTGAGGTCTTCCCAGTTGGTGATTCCGCCTCGCGCTCCGATCGGGGGCAATTCGGCTGGAGCGGTCGTGGCCGCCAGCAGCAGCAAAAGCAACGGGGCGATCGTACGTTTCATGGTCTGATTCCTTTCTGGTCCCGGCGCGTCCGGTCTCGCGGAAGACGCCGGCAATGATACACCCCGACCTCGGTGCGCGCGAACCCCGAAAGCGGGTGCGGGTTCCGCCGGGGCGGGGTTCGCCTTGCCTGCGGGTGTGGCTTGACCTAAGATTCCCCGGCACGAGACGAAATTTTTCAGCGAATCGGCGAGGATCCAATGGGTTCCCGCCCGGGAGGTACGAATGCTCAGCATGACAGGTTTCGGGGGAGGCGAAGGGACCAACGGTCCGATCACGGTATCGGTCGAATTGCGCTCGGTGAACCACCGCTTCCTGGACGTGAGCTTCAAGCTGCCCGGATTGCTCGGTTCCCTGGAGCCGGAGATCCGCCAGTTCCTGAAAGAACACGTCGCCCGCGGCCGGGTCACCGTCAGTGCGCAGATGAGCCTGGCGCGCGACGATGAGGGTCCCCAGTTGGATCGATCGCGACTGGAGCAGGGGCTGGCGCTCCTGCAGGAGGCGGCAACGGAGATGGAAAAGGTCACCGGTACCAAGCCGGAACTGACGTTGGACCACCTGCTGTCCGTGCCGGAGATCCTGCGTGGCGGAGAGACAGAGATCCAGGTTGCGGATGTGCGACCGGCGCTGTTGGATGCCTTGCGCCAAGCCCATGTGGGCCTGATGAAGATGAAGAAAGCCGAGGGAGGCTCCCTGGCTGACGATCTGAACGGGCGTCTGGAGACGATCCGGGAACATCTGGCGATGGTCAACGCCCAGGTGCCCCGGGCTTCGGTCGAGCTGCAGAAGAAGTTGCAGGAGCGTCTGGCCAAATTGCTGGACGAGCCGCTCGAGCCGCAGCGCCTGGCCCAGGAGGTGGCTTTGCTGGCCGACAAGGGCAACATCAACGAGGAGTGCGAACGCCTGCAGATCCATCTCGACCAGTTCGCGCTGGCGATGCAGGAAGACGGCCAGATCGCCAAACGCCTGAATTTCCTGCTGCAGGAAATGCACCGCGAAGTGAACACGATGGGCTCGAAAACCCAGATCATGGAGATCACCCAGGCCGTCATCGTGATGAAGGACGAGGTCGAGTCGCTGCGCGAGCAGATCATGAACCTGGAGTAGGCGGCCATGATTCTCCTGATCACCGGACCGTCAGGCGCCGGCAAGAGCACTTTCATCACGCGGCTCAAGCAACTGGACCCGCGACTGGAGTTTTCCATTTCGACGACCACGCGACCGATTCGCGATGGTGAAATCGATGGGCGCGATTACGACTTTACCGTCGAAGCGGAGTTTCTGAAGTTGCGGGACCAGGGTGCATTCGTCGAATGGGCGAAGGTCCATGGAAACTACTACGGCACGCGTTGCGACCAGATCGATCGCATGAGCGCCGAGGGTAAGATCCCGATGCTGGACATCGACGTGCAGGGAGGCTTGCAGGTGCTGGATCTGTTCGGTACCACCGGTCCGGACCTGGTTTCGGTATTCCTGTTCCCGCCCTCCTGGGAGGAGTTGGAGCGCCGTTTGACCCACCGTGGCACCGACCGGCCCGAGGTGATCGCCGATCGACTGCAAACCGCCCGTAGCGAGGTGAAACAAGCGGGCAAATACCGCTACTGGATCATCAATGACGATGTGGAGGAGGCGGTTGGGCGAATGCGAGCCGTCATCCAGGCCGAGGAATGTCGAAGTGAGGCCTTCAGTTCGCTGCCCCTGCCGGACGAGGGCCAGGACGGGCCCTAGGCCTTCCATCGCTGTTCCCCTTGATTTTCGCCGGAATTGCGTTAGATTTCCTCGGTTGCGAAACAAGACGGATCGGTGTGTCCCTATGCGGTATCACCCGATCCCGGCTCCCAGAACGAGGAAGTTGGAATGACCTATATTCCCCGCCAAAAAGTGATCGCCCGCATTCCCAACAAGTTCGAAGCCATCACGGTCGCGGCCCTCGAGGCGCGCCGGCTGAACGAGCGGGCCCGCATGTTCGGGGTCAGTCTGCCCGGAAAGATTACCACACTTGCCGTCGACCGCCTGATGGATGGGAAGGTCGAGTACTACGACAAGAAGGAGCGGGCCCGCCTGGCCCGCCTCGAGAAGGAGCAGGAAGGGGAGTAGCCGATGGCTCCGGCCCGCATCCTGCTGATGGTTACCGGCGGCATCGCCGCCTACAAGGCCTGCTTTTTGTCCCGCCTGCTGGTGCAGGCGGGATTTTCCGTGAAAGTCGCGATGACCGAGGCCGCGCAGCGCTTCGTTGCTCCGATGACTTTTCAGGTCCTGACGGGACACCCGGTCGCCACCGATCTGTGGGGCGAGGGACAGACTCACGCCCTGGATCATATCGAGTATTCGCGCTGGGCCGATCTCGTGGTGGTCGCACCCGCTACGGCCAACGTGATGGCCAAGGCCGCGACCGGCATCGCCGACGATATGGTCAGCACCCTGCTGCTGGCCCAGGACGGGCCCGTACTGATGGCTCCGGCCATGAACGACAGGATGTGGCTGCATCCGGCC
>JANTGJ010000093.1 GCA_024762975.1 Candidatus Krumholzibacteriia bacterium | reverse complement strand
AAGCAGCAGACCGGACACATTTGTCGAGGCACAACTAATAATTTAGTGGTCATCGAGGCTTGAAGCCGACCGCGAAGCGCTCTATCTTCCCACTCGACGATGTTGGCCGATGTGCGTGCAGCAACCGCCTGTCCACCGTGTGCCCCGGAAATCTCCACATCCGTTGGAAGCGAGGAAGCCAGAGTGAGTTGGAGCCATCCCGGTGTGATCGCGCTGATCAGTGGTTTCCTGGCACAGGCGGCCAAAGTGGTCGTCGAGCTGCTGTTCCGCCGCAGTTGGAAGCCCCATCTGATGTTTGCCAATGGGGGCATGCCCAGCTCCCATGCCTCGACGGTTACGGCGCTGACTCTGGCGATCGGAGCCCGCGAGGGGCTGGATTCGTCGCTTTTTTCGATCGTGCTCATCTTCAGTCTCTTTGTTGTTTTCGAAGCAACGGGCCTGCGGCAGGAAATTGGGAAGCAGGCCCAGATTCTCAATGAACTGATGGATAACGCCCTGCATGGCCAGCGGATCGAACGGGAACGTTTGCGCGAGCTGGTGGGCCATACCTGGGCCGAAGTGATCGTAGGGATCGTCTTCGGAGCCGCGGTCTACCTCTGGCTGGGATGATCTCCCCCTACGGGAATCTGTAAAATTCTTCATTGACAAGGTCTTCAGTTGGGATAGTATCCGCCCAACAGGCCCGCGGCCCGGAGGGAAGTCGCCTGTCCTTTTGAAATAGATTCCTGTGCGAATTGGCCCGCGCCCGGAGGGCGGGGTTGCGAAAACGGATTCTGATTCGAAAGGATTCGCAATGAGAGTCATCGCTTTGGCCAATCAAAAGGGCGGGTGCGGCAAGACCACCACGGCCACGAACCTGTCGGCCGCTCTGGCCCGTCTGGGCAAGAAAGTCCTGCTGATCGACAATGATCCGCAGGGGCACGCTTCGCTGGCATTCGGTTTCCGCGAACGAGATTTCTCCCTCAGCACCTACGATCTCTATCTGACGAGCGACATTCTGGTTGAGGACGCCTTCCTCGAGGTTCAGCCCGGATTCCACCTGGTCCCCACCGGCATCGAATTGAGTGCGGTGGAGCAGGCCCTGAGCCGGGAGTCGGGCAAGGACGTCCGCCTGCGCGATAATCTGCGACGCAGTTCGATGGAATACGACTATGTGCTGATCGACTGCCCGCCGAGTGTGAGCCTCCTGACTTTCAATGCCCTGCTGGCCTGCAACGAGGTCATCATCCCGGTCGATCCCAGCTCGTACAGCCTGCAGGCCGTCCGCAAGATGCGGGAGACACTGACGCTGTTGCGCGAGAAGAAGGGGCACGATCTGATCCCGCACATCCTGATGTCCGATTTTGACACCCGTCCGCGGTTCGTGCGGTCGCTGATGGAGGAATTGGAGGAAAGATACGACGGAGATCTGCTCGACTCGATCATTCATCACACGGTACGGTGCAGGGAGGCTGCCGGCAGCGGTCAACCGGTGGTCGCCTTCGATCCGGATTCGCGGGCCGCGGCTGATTTCCGCCAACTGGCGCGTGAACTTTGCGATCAGGAGGTCGATGTCGGAGTTGCCGCGCTGGACCATTGGGTCGCGATGTTGCATGGGCCGCAGGTCTCGCCGTCGGGCGTTCGTTTCGAAGCGGATTTCCCGCGCGCCAAGAGTGTCCGGATCACGGGAAATTTCTGCGACTGGTCGGCCAAGGGGTTGCCGCTCGAAAAACGTCGGGACGGGATTTGGGAATGCCACCTGGCCCTGGAGGCCGGCGAGTATGCCTACCGCTTCATCGTGGATGGTGCCTGGTTGCCCGATCCGCACAACAGCAAGACGCAGGCGAATGAATTCGGCGGGGCCAACAGCGTGGTCATTGTTGCCTAGCGCCGGACCTGCCATCACCTATCATCGGGGATGAAGCATCGTGAGTGACGGGCAGCCGGACGGTGATCGATTGCATACACGCCGGCCCGATCCGCGCAACGGCATGGGGCCGTCCCACCGTATCGATGCCGTGGCCCATCATTTTCTGCCCGATATCAACGACGTTTCCGAGGAGGAACGAAGGCGAATCCGTCCCCTGCTGGTGGCGACCGATGAAGCGGGGCGCGCGACAGCGGCCTGGTGTGCGCGGTTGGTACGCGCCGCTGCGAATCTCGATTCCCTCGAAAAATGCCGGGTCATCGAACGGATCGAGTTGGAGTGGTCCGTCGGGTCCTACTTCCCCGGCAAGCTTCCCGAAGTGTCCGATTCCGGATCCGCGACCGCCTGGTTGCCGCCGATCCGGCAACGCGGATGGCGTTGGGACTTCGACGGTGTGTGTGCAGGGAAAGGTGACCCGACACCGCCGATCCGTTGCGAGATCCTGCACCTGGGGGAGATTGCTGATCCCTACCTGGAATGGTTGGAAAGCGCCACGGTGCCGCCGGGCGGTACCGCTCCCGTTCTGATCTGGTGCCCTCGCCCCGCAGAGGGGGGAGGGTTGCGGGCGGCGCATCGGCTGGGTCGTCTGATTCGCTGCCTGGAACCAGCCCGTCTGGACCTGGTGTTCCTGCGACCGGGTTGGCCCACGCCGGGACCCGGCTGGCGGGGGCGGATGCGCAGGTGGCTGGGGCCGGCTCGCGATCGCTCCGATGATTCCCGAGAACTGGCCGGCAGGATTCGCGCCGTGGCACCCGATCTGGATGTCCAGGTGCACGAATGGTCCGACCCCGGCGGTGGCCCGGACCGTGATCCGATCCTCCAGCGAATTCTCGATCCCTGAGTCCATCCCTGGTCGGCTGAGATCCGGTTTTGTCTTGGCTGGGTTCTCCGGCAACGCTACTCTGCGTGGGGATCTGCTCCGGTCCGGTGGTTGGCCGGCAACCGGGATCGATGAAGAAAGGCGAACGGATGATCCGGATCTGTACGATCGCGAGCCTGTTGCTGATGCTGCTGCCGGCAACCGGAGCGGTGGGCTCCGAGGATACGCAGCCGCGGGACCTGGTGCTGGGGCATCCGGGATTCATCGTGATCACGGGCGGGCTGGATTCTACGCTCGGGTATCGTTGGCAACTCGGCCCCGCAGTGGGCCAGAGATCCTTGACCTGGCCCAACGGCAGTCTCGTGGTTCCCGAAGCCATGGAGCTGGAGTCGTTGCGCGGAATCGACCTGTTGATTCCCGTGGGTGCCGAACTCGGCGGGATGGGGCAGTCGGGCCGCCTTTTGATGCAGGAAGGAATCTATCCCGTCACGGAGTTGATTCATTTCTCCGACGGTCAGATCCAACTGATGGCCGATGACGGCGAGCTGGAGATCAAGGGACAGCGAGTCCGCTATACGGCACCTGAGGCGCACGGCACAGATCCCCGGGCCGGCTACGTCTTTCTGGCCGGCATGGTCCTGCTCGTTTTCGTACTGTTGCGCCGCCTGGCGGTACAGAGAAAGAAACGGCATGCGGGCTGAACGATGAACCTCTCCTGGATCCGGTTTTGTTATTGGTTGTCTCTGGCACTGTTGCCGCTCGCTGGTGTGGGGGTGGTGCGATTGTCGACCGGTATCGACACCGGAGCGGGGCTGCAACCCTCCTGGGCCGCCCTGGCAGTGGCCACGGTTGGCGTGCTGATCACAGCAGGGCGCCGGGATGGGCTGCGCGATTCGTGGCGCCGGCTGGATCGTGCCCTGCCGCGCCGCTGGCAACTTGGCTTCCTGTTGGTAGCGGCCTCGCTGGTGTTTTCGGCCGCGGGATTGCGTGTGGCTCCGGCACCCGACAGCGCTGCCACGGTTTGGTCCCGGTATGCTCGCCAAATGATCCAGGCCGCGATCATGGCCTGCTTCGTCCTGTGGCCGGCGCTGGTGACGCGGGGCGAGGAACGCTGGCGAGCCACCTCCCGCTGGATGTTCTTCGGTCTGGTCTTTCAACTCGCCTATGCGATGGTCCAGGGAATCAGCTTCTACTTTCCCAATGCGATCTACTCAGGGCTGGAGCAGATTTTCACGTCCAACCCTTCGATCCTCAGTGGCTCGGAGCAGTTGTACCTGGGCGATGTATTCCGAAATATTCCCCGCTTGCGCGGGACGATGTGTGAACCGCTGTATCTTGGTAGTTTCCTGGTCATGGTCTGGCCGTGGCTTGCCTGGTCGGGGGATGCGGGACGCTGGCGGCGCGTCGGACTCGGACTGGCACTGGTGCTGCTGCTGGGGACCTGGTCGCGCGGCGCCTGGTTTGCGGCCATTGCCCAGGGATTCGTTACAGCAGGGATCTGGATGATCTGGCGCCGGGAGCAGTTCTTGCGGGTCTTGCCGCGGAGTTGGCCGTTGAGGTGGGTAGTGCTCGGCGTGGCGACAGTCGCCGTGGGGGTGCTCTTCTACCTCGCCGGGGACGCACTGCGCATGCCGTGGGAACGACTTCAGCAGAGTTTCAGCCGGCAGGACTGGTCGAATCTGACCCGAGTCTACTCCATGCAGGCAGCCTGGAGAGCCTTTCTGCTCAGTCCCATCGTGGGAATCGGCTGGGGACAGTTTGCATGGCACTTCCCCTTGCTGGTCGATCCGCTGGGTCTGCAAAGCCAATTCGACTGGCCGATGGTCAACAATCTGCCGTTGCAGATCCTGAGCGAAACAGGACTGGTCGGCGGCCTGGTGTGGTTCGGGATCGGGATCTCGCTGGCGATCGGTACCCTCAGGAGGGCGCGGCGGCGGGACCGGGCCGGCGAGCGGGTGCTGGCCGCTGGGATTTCCCTGTTGGGCGTATGGGTGCAGTTGCTGAGCTTCTCGCAGTACAATTTGCCGCACATCTGGGTGGCGCTCGGATTGTTGGTCGCGGCACTGATCGAGGCCGCCCCGGCGGACGGGGCCCCGGAATGAGGGCACAGGGACCCATCCTGTTGGACGCGCTGGTCCTGCGGGCTCACCCCACGGGCGTGGGGCGGTCCGTGCTCGAATTGATCCGAGCCCTGGCTGCGGAAGATCATTCCCTCGATTTTGCGGTCCTGACCACGGTGCCGGATCAGTTCGATTTCCTGGCGGGGAACGATCGCTGGCGGGTCATCCCGTGTCCGGGGGCGCGCGGCGGAACTCTGCGCAAGGCGCTGTATACGCAGTTCATGGTGCCCCGGATTTGTCGCCGGATCGGTGCCCGGTTGCTGCATAGCCTCCAATTCATGGGGACGCTGGGGGCGCCCTGCCCCACCGTGGTCACGGTGCACGATCTGACCTGGCTGGATCACCCCGAGACCATCGAGCAGCCGCGATTGGCCTACTATCGGATTCTGGCGAAAAGGGTTCTCGGGAGCGCGGAACGCATCGTGGCGAATTCGCAGACCACGGCCGAGGGGCTGCGCCGGGAGTATCCGCAGTGGGCGGGGAAGATCGAAGTCACCCTGTTTGGCACTCCCAGTTGGGTGTGGCCCAGCCGCGCCCGGGTCCTCGCAATGGAATCACCGGAGTCCGAAGCGCAGAAGCGCACCCGTCCCGCATTTCTCTTCGTCTCGACTCTGGAACCGCGCAAGAATCTCTCGGCGCTGCTCCAGGCTTATGAACTCTTCGTCCAGCGAAGTCGATCGGCCGGACGCCCGGAGGACTCGATTCCCGAGTTGCATCTGGCCGGCCCGAAGGGATGGAAAGACAGCGAATTGAGGAAAGACATCGCGCGTGTGGAGGCTACGGGCCGATTGCGACGGTTGGAATACCTCTTTGGAGACGATCTCTGGCGGCGCTATCACTTGGCACGGGCGTTGCTTTTCCCTTCCTTGCATGAAGGCTTCGGGTTTCCGATCCTGGAAGCGATGTCAGCCGAAACACCGGTTTTGACGTCGAATCGGGATTCGATGGCCGAGGTCGGGGGAGACTGTGTTCTGCAGGTCGATCCCGAGGATTTAAACGCCATGGCTGCCGCAATGGAGCGTCTCGCGTGGGACGACGATCTGTGCCGCCAGCTGGCCGAACACGGGCTGGAACGTGCGCGTGCCTGGAATTGGGGCCGCACGGCCGCCGCGACGAGAGATACCTACCGCCTTGTCCTGGATGATAAATAACTGTTGCCCCACCGGCACGATTGGAATAGGTTCCGCCCAAGTGGATCGTGTGGCCTGGTTCCAGGTTGCGGATATTCAGGGAGGAATCGTGAATCTCGGTGTCATCGCCGCCCTCGGCTTTGTCGTGGCGTTTCTTATGTCTTGGCTCGTGCAGCCTCATTTCCGCAATCTCGGTTTCCTGACCGAAATCGTGGATCATCCGGGCTACCGTCGCCCCCACCGTGAGCCGGTGCCCCGAACGGGCGGGATGGCGATCTTCATCTCCTTCTTCTGTGCCTTGTTCTTCCTGGAAAATGTGGTGCTCCGAACTCCTTTGCCCTGGTCCTGGCTGGGGATCCTGATCGGCGCCGGCTTGGCGTTGTTGGCGCTGGGAGTCGGAGACGATCGTTTCGGGATCCACGCCGAGAAAAAACTCTACGGCCAACTGGTCGTGATCGTAGTTCTGATGCTCTTCGGCCAGCGCATCGATACGCTGGTACTGCCGGGGATGGGAATGATCGAGTTGGGTGGTTGGGCCTGGCCTTTCACGCTCTTCTGGTACATGGGCTTTATCAACTCGATGAACCTCATCGACGGACTCGATGGTCTGGCCAGCGGAATCAGCATTCTGGCCTCGCTGGCACTGGTCGCGATTTCGGTGGCCGTCGGGCAAATGTATTCGCTGTTGTTCGCTTCGGCCCTTTGTGGCGCGACGGTTGCCTTCTTCTATTGGAACATCAGTTCGCGAAAGATCTTCCTGGGGGATTCGGGCTCGATGTGGATGGGCCTGGTTCTGGCCAGCCTGACGATGAATCTGGGGAAGAAGGCGGGGTTGAGCCTTCCGCTGATGCTGGCCCCGATGATCGTTCCGATCTGGGATACGGGGACGACGATCATTCGCCGCTTCCGGCGACGCAGTTCGATTTTCCTGGCCGATGACTACCACCTCCATCACCGGTTGTTGCGGCTGGGGTTCACACCACGCGCGGCGGTGATCTGTCTGTTGGCCGTTTCTGCCGGAACGATCCTGTTTGCGCTTTCGGATTTTCTGAATGTCGGCTGGCTCGGGCTGCCGGCCATGGTCGCCTGGATGTGGGCTGCCCAACTGGGTGCCCAGCGCCACCTGGAAAACCGCCAACGCGGCTTGGACCTCTTCACCGAAATCGTCTATGTCCTGGGTTTCGATGATCGGCTGGATCAGTTGCGCGGGAACGTGGGGCAGGACGTTGCCGATATCATCGACCTGCAGGCGGCGAGGCAGCGAGTTTCCCCTGCAGTGGTCCGCGAGGGGACGACCGGGGCCGTTGCGCAGGAGTCGCCATCCACCGACGATTCCGGGACCTCGTCCGAAGTCGTCCCGCGCAATACGGACGGCGCCTGATTCGCCCCCCTCTGCGAGGCTGACCATGTCTTTCGAGCCCCTGCCGCGCGCCTTTCGGGATGACCTGGCGGCCTGCGATCGGGGCTCGTGTCATATCCTGGATCTGGGGTGTGGCACCGGCGCGGCCTGGACCCAAGAATTGCGAATCGCGCAGCCGGTCGGGATGGATCGTTTCCCGCCACGGATGGGCACCGTCGCGGCGGTGGTGGGTGACGCGATTCGGGCTCCCTTGCGGAGCGCCGCCTTCGATCTCGTCGTGGCCTCGAATCTGCTACGACACCTCCTTCCGAATGCTGAAGGCGCGGATCTGATTTCCGGTTGGCAGGATCTGGTCCGGCCGGGTGGGGCGCTGTATCTCTTCGAGGACGAGCCGGAAGGGGCGCCCGCCGGCGTTCGCAACTATCGTGATCTGCAGGCTTTCCTGGCGCGCGTGGATCCAGGTCATCGAGGCGCGTTGGTTTCGTTGGTCACGTTCCGGACCTGGTGCGACCGCTGGGGGGGCGCCGAAAATTGGCAAACGGGACTCATGCGGAACGAAATGACGGCCGATACGGATGCGGTGATCGAAATGCTACGCGGTTCCGGTTCCGCACCGGAAGGTGAAGCAGCGAGACTCATCGCTGCGATCAAGACAGACGGTCTGAACTACGGTCGATTCTGGTGGGCCGCGTGGCACCGGGCGCCACGGGAGGAAACCGAATGAAAAGCACGTGGGTGATTGGCGCCGTGTTGGTTGGGTTTGCAGTGGCCGCCGGAGCCGGAATCCTCACCGGACATTCGCCCTCCGCGGTCGATTGGAAGAGCCTGCGAGTCATCGCTTTCGAAAGTGACGACTGGGGGCTGCAGGGTTTCGTGCCCGATGTGAACGCGTGGCAGGGATTGGACCGGGCCGAACTTGCTCCCGGTCGTTTCCCCGAGGTCTACTGGGAGTCTACGCTCGAGGACAGTCTGCAGGTGGCGGCCTTGTGCGCCCTGATGCAGGAGCAGGTGGGCCGCGATGGCCTGCCGGCCGTGTTTCAGCCGAATTACGTGATGTCCGGCCTGGAGTGGGTTGGGAATCGGGAAGGCGGGACGTGGAGGCGCCATGATCTTCCGGATCTTGCGGCGCACTATGCCCGTCCCGGGCTGTGGAGCGCCGTGCGACAGGGAATCGTTGCCGGCGTGTGGCACCCGGAATACCACGCCACCTGGCACTACGATCCGCGACTCCGCAAGGAGGCCGCACTCTCGACCGAGGTCGCCGCTGCCGCCACGGCTCGTGACATCATGCTCTTTCCCGGCAGTGAAGCCGCCCGGGAGTTGGGTTCGTGGCGCCCGCGGTCGGAGCTCGCCGTCGAGTTGGATTCCTCGCTACATATTTTCGAGGACTTGTTCGGGCGCCGCCCCGATGCCGTGATTGCACCGGACTATACCTGGCAGCAGCGCCACGAGCAGATGTGGGAGTCGCGCGGCTTGACCATCATTCAGGGGAAGCGGGAACAACGCAATCCGGAATGGGGCTCCGGCCAGTGGGGGCGAGTGGCCAAGTTGTGGTGGCGCCACTGGGAACGATGGCGCTACCCCCAACGGGCCTACCTCGAACGCAACTGTCGGCTCGAACCTGTGCAGGATGTGGACCCGATGGAAACCGCTGCACGATGCGCGGAGGAGACTCTGGCAGCGTGGGGGCACGGAGAACCGGCCGTGGTCGAGACTCACCGGATCAACTTTGCACATGCTCGGCCCGAGGTCGCGGCCACCGGACGAAATGCGCTGAGCGCCTATTTCGCCCGCCTGGAAACGGCCGGTCCCTGGTATGTTTGTGATGTCGAGATCGCACAGCTGCAGCGCGGAGGGACCTCCTGGCGGCGATCCGGAGACGATCTCGTCTTGCGCAATGGATCGCGGTCTCGGAGGATTGTCGCTGTGCCTGTGACGCGGGGCCATCGCCGGTCTGATTCGCCGGGGCTGGGGTCGGAACTTTCCTCACCCCTACTGATTGCGCTGCCGGCGCGATCGAGTGTGCGGATTCCGATCGAGTCTTCGGTTTTTCCCGGGGAATGAAGATGCGATCCATCCTCAATCGACTGTGGCCAACGGTTTTAACAAATCATATTCATGATATCGCGTCTTATTCAGAGCATTGACTTTATTTTTTAGCTGTGGTATGCTGTTTATTCGCTTCCGAGTACGTTCTTTCCGCGGATTGCTTGGTGCTATGTAGCGCTTTGGCGGGGAGGGTTTCGGTTGTGATCGTTTCAGATCGGTTCAGATCAACAGAGACTCGAACAGGAAAGTCGTCCATCGGGATGGGGAGGTCTCCTGGCTGAACAATGGCTAAATGACAGCGAATCGGGGCGTTTCGCCTGAATATTGGCGCTCGGATAGTATCGACATCGGGACATTGAGTGGCATCTCTCGGAGATGCCCGGCTGGAGTCTGAACCTACGGACGGACCGTATCCCCCGACGGATCGGGCCGAATGAACTTTTCTGGAGGCTCTTCATGCACGCGAATCGTGTACACACCTCACTGACCACTCTGATGATTTTCACCCTTCTGGGCATCACTGCCAGTGTTGCAAGCGCGGCCGACTCGCCGGGTCGTGTGCTGTACGAAGGATCGTTTTCGGTCCGGGATCTGGAGTGGACGCAGAACGAGAACGGGCAATCGGTGCCCGTTCTGCCGCAGACCCGCAGCTTGGCCGATCCCGGGGATATCGATCTTCCGGTTCGGGAGTTGCTGTTGCTGATTCCGTTGGAGTCCGAAGTGGCCGGGGTGACGATCGAGCCCCTGACCGTACATCGCGAAGCGGTTCCGGGAGCGCTGGCGGTTGCCGGACCGAAACTGACCGACAGCGGGGAGGCGATCGTGGCGGATCCCGCCAAGGCCGGTCTGCCCGTCCCGGAAATGGCATGGGGCGAATATGCCGGCACGCAGATCTGGCGCGGTTACCGATTGCTGTCGGTCCGTGTCTCGCCGTTGCGCATCGCCGAGACCGGGGAGACGAAGTCCCTCGAGTTCCTGGATCAGTTTGCCGTACGCGTGGATCTGCGTGATGCGTCCGACCCGGTGGACGCGGTCATTCGACAGCGGCAGGTGCCGGGCGAGGCCGAATTCTCGCGCGAACTGTTGCGCTCGCTGGTCGCCAATCCGAACGACGTTTCGTCGGTCGGCCGCCAGGACGGTGTCAAGGTAGCCGAGCCGGCGGGTGATTTCCACCCCACGTCCGCACCGAGCCTGCTGGGTAGCGCCGTGACCTATCTGATCATTACCAACGAGGAAATGGCGCCGGAATTCCAGCGCCTGGCAGACTTCAAGAACAGCCTGGGCATGTCCACAGCGGTCGTGACGATCGAGTTCATTACCGCCAATTCGCGCCGCGGCTCGGATCTGCAGGATTCCCTCCGCATGTTCGCGCAGGATGCCTATGAATTGTGGGGCACCGAGTACCTGCTGTTGGGGGCGGACACCGATGTGATCCCGGCCCGCTACGTGGACAATAGCTATTACCCGACCATCGGTTCGACATTGATCCCGGTGGACCTGTATTTCGCGACGCTGGACGGCACCTGGAACGCCAACGGCAACTCACGATATGGCGAACCCTTCGGGACCGTCGCTGGTGACGATCAGGTCGATTTTGCCGAAGAGCTCTACCTCGGCCGTGCCTGCGTCAGCACCCTGGCCGATGCGACGGTTTTCGTAGACAAGGTGATCGGCTACGAAGCCGAGGAAGCCGGGACGGGTTATACGAATCGAGCCCTCTTCGCGGCCGAGGTCCTGTTCCCGGAAAGCTACCCTGAGGACAACTATATCACGATGGATGGCGCTGAGTTCTCGAACGAGCTCGTCGAGAACCACATCCGCTCCTGCACCGACATGGAATTCCTGCGGATGTACGAGACCGACACGAACTATCCCCGGGACGCCGTGCTGACGCGTGAGGCCCTGATCGACACGCTGAATACCGGGCGCTACGGACTGTTCAACCAGATCGGGCATGGATTCTATTTCAACATGTCCGTCGGCAACGCGAATTTCATGACCACCGATGCGGATGAACTCGTCAACGGTGATCATCTTTTCCTGATGTACACGCTGAACTGTGCCTCGGCTGCTTTCGACCTGTCGTGCCTGATGGAGCGGTTGGTGCAGAACCCGAATGGGGGATCGGTCGCCTCGATCGGAGCCTCGCGAGCGGCTTTTCCGACGACCTCGAACAACTACCAGCAGGAGTTCTTCGATCAACTGCTGTGCCAGCCGGAAAACCGGCTCGGCAGATTGATCGCCCTGAGCCGGATGCCGTACATCGGTGCGACGTTCGAGAACAAGGCCGACCGCTGGACGTTCGAGAACTACACCTTGCTGGGTGACCCCACGTTGCGCATCTGGACCTCCTCGCCGCGTGCGGCGATGGTCGAAGCGCCCTCGGGACTGGGTCTGGGCCCGGCTGCGGTCGCGATCACGGTCAACGACGATCTGGGTCCGGTGCCGGACGCGACGGTGTGCCTGACCAAGGACGGCGAAAGCCGGGCCTGCGGCACGACCGATGCCCTGGGAATGATCACGTTGGACTTCCTGCCGACCAGCGAGGGCAATGCCACGCTGACGGTCAGCGGCGCCAACCTCGCAGTGACTTCGATGGACATTCCGGTCACGGCCGGCGGATCCTACCTGGCGGTAACGGCCATGACGGCCATTGACGATGGCTCGATGGGCAGTTCCGGTAACGGCAATGGCATCGCCGAAGCAGGCGAGACGGTGGCCTACACCGCGACATTGCAGGAGACCGGTGGCGCTGGGGCCACCGGGATTTCCGGCAACCTGATTGCGATGGATTCCCGTGCGACGGTGGTTTCCGGAACCACCTCCTTCGGCGATGTGTCTGCGGGGGGCAGCACGACAGCTCAGTCGGCGGTGCTGGTTCTCTTCGACGCGGATCTGCCGGACGGAACCGAATTGGCATTTGATTGGAACGTGACCGATAGTGCCGCTGGCAGCTATCTGTCCGAGTGGAGCACCCAGATTCTGGCGCCGGAAATCGAATTTACGGGGCTGGAATGGTCCGATGCCGTCTATGGCAACGACAACGATTTCCCCGACAGTATGGAGCGGATCGCGCTGACGATGCGGATGAAGAACTTCGGTGCCGGACTGGCGGACGAAGTGACGATCCATCTGCGCTCGGACGATCCGAATATCGTATTGCAGGCCGACTCGGTCGTGGTGGTCAACGACCTGGCCTTGATGAGCGAGGTCGAACTGACGAACGCTCTGTCGGTCGCGTTGGCGAACATGGTCGGCACCAGCGACTGTTGGCTGCTGGCCACGGACAACCATGGCCGCTCGTTGCGCCATGATTTCCACATCGACCGTCCGGCCGCTCCGACCGGTCTCTCGGTCGACACCTCGTTGGGAGCCGATATCATCGCCCTGCGCTGGGATCGTGCCGAGTCCGAGGATCGCTTCGGCTACAATGTCTACCGCAGTCAGAACGAAGGCTTCGGCTTCACGCGGGTCAACCCGGACGTGATCGTCAACACGACATATTTCGTGGACTACGATCTGGATCAATTCACCAAGTACTATTACCAGGTCGTTACGGTCAATCCATCGCTGACCTCAAGTGATTTCTCGGCGGTGATCGGGCAGTCGACAGCTCCGGAAGAGGCCGCGGGATTCCCGGCCGTATTCGGGGCCGAGACCAGCGGCCCCTTGGCGATCGGGGACGTGGATGGCATTCCCGGCCTCGAGGTCGTCGTGGGGTCGGATGAGATCTACGTCTGGCATTCCGACGGCAGCGAACTGCTGGATGGTGATGCCGACAGCCAGACGCTCGGTCCGTTCACGGACATGAACAGCGAATTCCAGCCGTCGGCGATCACCATGGCGCGACTGGACGATGTGGCCGGCATGGAGATGATTGTCAGCGAACGTCCGACGTTCCTGATCCATATTTACACCAAGGACGGCTCGGAACTGGAGGGGTGGCCGCAGAGCACTCTGGGAATGCCGGGCACGAGCTGGAACTGGGCACCGCCCTCGGTGGGTGATATCGACGGCGACGGCGAGCCCGAGATCGTAGTCAATACCCTGAATGGTGTGACCTGGGCGTGGCACGTCGATGGTACCGAGGTGCGTGACGGCGATGCCGATCCGGCCACGCATGGTGTCTTCTACTATCGCCCCGGATCGACCTGGGAGTGGATGATGTCCGGCCCATCGCTTGCCGATCTGGACGGGGACGGCGCCAAGGATGTGATCTTCGGTACCAAGTCCGACAACACGGGGCTGAACCGGATCATGGCCGTTCGCTACGACGGTACGGATGTTCCCGGCTTCCCGTACAACACCTACGGTGATATCGGCGGCAACGTCTCGATCGCGGACCTGAATCGCGACGGGATGAAGGAAGTCGTGATCTGGGACCAGTCCAAGCGGGTCTATGTGGTGCAGGCCGACGGGACCAATTACCCCGGCTTCCCGTACAATACGGGCATCGGCGCCACGATGAGCTGGGTGACGACACCGGCGCTGGGCGACCTGGATGACGACGGCGAACTGGAAATCGTCTGGTCGGCGAACGAGACTGGCGACCGATTGCGGATTGCCGTGATCGACACCGACATCGATGGTGGAACTTCCGGTACGATGTTCCCGAACTGGCCGGTGACTTTGCCGGGCAGCTCGGAGGGCAGTCCTGTGATCGGTGACATCAACGGCGATGGCAGCCCGGATATCCTGCAGGGAATCGGAGGCGGTTCCGAGGATGCGCCGAACAATCTTTATGCCTTGAATATCGATGGTACCGAAATCGGAGGATTCCCGATCACGCTCGGCGGCCCGGTGCACCCGTCGCCGACGATCTGCGACTTCGAGAATGACGGCGATGTGGATATCGTCTACGGCGGTTGGGACATGCAGGTTCATGTCTGGGACATGCCCTTCGCCTACGATGGATCGAAGGTGCCTTGGCCCACTTTCAAGGGCAACACGCAGCGCACGGGCGAGTACTTCGACTGGGCGACCTTGTCTCCGGTCGAGGATGCGGAAGATCTGCCGCCGTCCACGTTCCAGATCAGTGCGCCGTATCCGAATCCCTTCAACCCGGTCACGAATGTGCGTCTGTACGTTCCTGCCGAGCAGAACGGACAAGGACATCTGGAGTTGGCGGTATTCGATCTGAAGGGGCATCGCGTGAAAGTGCTGCGGTCCGGCTCGATCGAAGCCGGCTGGCATGAAGTCAGCTGGGACGGGACCGATGGTTCCGGTCGTTCGCAGGCCAGCGGCATCTACTTCATGCAGGCAACCAGCGGCAGTCGGACCTCCGTGCACAAGATGACCCTGGTCAAGTAGTCCGCGATGATTTGACTCGTTCAGATCACTCCGCTACACTCATCGGGCGCGACCTTCGGGTCGCGCCCGTCATCGTTGACTCCCCTGTACCTGCAATACCACGGGCGGTACTCCCCATGGCCACGTATTTCCTCTGCGCTCGCTCTTTGCGAAAGTGCCCGGTCCCGGTCTTCCGGTGGTTGCTGCTGGTGACGATGGTCCTCGGCCTGGGAGCCATTTCTGGATGCGGCGGGGAGCCGGATCCGCCGGCGGCTTCGC
>JANTGJ010000092.1 GCA_024762975.1 Candidatus Krumholzibacteriia bacterium | reverse complement strand
TTCGTCATCGACAACCAGGATTCTTCCCAAGGGCATGGATCACACTCCGGATCGGTTGGCCTTCGAACTCGCATTCTGCAAGCGTGTTGCGCTTGTTGAAGGGGTTATCGACCCGGGATGCGATAGCTTGAACGGAAAGATGGCTGGGAGGGTGCTTTTTCGGCTTTCTTGCCCCGCGAGCGAAGACGGTCCGAGGTGTCACGCCATGCAGAATGCCGCAGCGCAGGGGGCGCCGCCGCCTTCCGGTTTTGATTGATCAGACGGTTTCGTATTCCGGCTCCGGCAGAGCGGCAATTTCTTCCCGGCTGGATTGAGCCCAGTTCAGGGTTTCACGACTGGCGGCGATCGGCTCGAGCTTCAGGTCGTGCAGCGAGTCCTGGGGCCAACGAACCCGGAAGCAGGCTCCCCCGCCGGGAGCATCCTCGGCAAGCACTTCGCCACCGTGGGAACTGACGATGCGAGCGACCACGGCCAGGCCCAATCCGGTGCCCCCCTCCTTCGTCGTCTTGAACGGCGTCAGCAGGTCCTCGCGAATATCCGGATCGATGCCCGGCCCATTGTCCGACACGGAGATTTCGCAGGTGCGTCCCTGGTCGAGCTGCCGCAGCACCAGGCGCAGTTCGCCCTGATAGGCCATGGCCTCGCAGGCATTGATGCACAGGTTCAAGGTCAACTGCGTCAACTGACCCGGATCGGCCACGATCTCGAGCGACTCGGGTTCGACATCGCAGTGGATCGCCACGCGCCCCCCCTTGGCGGTGATGTGCTGGCGAATCTGCAATGAGATCTCATCCCGGAACTCGGCCGCATGGAATCGCTTCAGCGTGGCCGGCTTCTGTCGCGAGTAGTTCAGGAAATCGTTGATGATGGTATTGACGCGGCCGCTTTCCTTGAGCACCAGTTCGAAGAGTTGCGACTGGTAGCCTTCCAATTCCAGATCGCCGGAAAGCAATTCGACACTGCCGCGAATACTCGCCAGGGGATTGCGAATCTCATGCGCGATCGAAGCCGCAAGCTCGCCCACGGCGGCCAGGCGATCGGCCTCCCGGATCCGCTTGCGCATTTCTTTTTCCTTGGTCAGATCGGCGAAGATCGCAATCGCACCGATGACGCGGCCCTTCGGACTGGTCACCGGATTGACGTTCAGGCCCAGCGGCAACTGGCGGCCGAATCGCTGCACGACGATTTCACCGCGATGCACCGGTTCGCCCCCGTCGGCGACCGGTAGGATGATCTCCGCCAGATCCTCCAGCCCTCCCTGCATCGAGCGAATCAGTGGACGTCCCAGCAGGTCCGCCTCCGTCGTCTGCAGAATGCGACAGCCCGTGGGATTCACCCGAGTGACCACGCCGTCGCGATCAATCGAAATCAGTCCACTCTGGATATTATCCAGGATGTTGCGTACTTCACAGCGCGCCTTGCGAAACTGCAATGTCGTGCGGTCATGATTCGCCTGTCGGCGAGCGAGCTTGGCAGCCAGATCGCCACTGATCATCCCGACGACCAGGAACAACCCCACATGCAATCCGGTCACCACCACGGGCCAGCCCTGCAGCGTCTCGGCGCCGGAGCCATGACCGGCCAGCAACCAGCCCAGCGCCAGCCCGAAATGCCCTCCGCCGGTTCCGATCGCAGCCGCCCCGGCCAGGATCACGGACCAGCGGGGACCGAGCAGGACCGCGGCCAACAGGATCGGCACGCAATAGAGCAGAGGGAAAACGGAAAAGGGGCCCCCGGTGAAATGCACCACCAGGGTCAGCGAAACCGCATCGGACAGCAGTTGTGCCGCCTGCAGCGGTCGCGAAGGCAGCGAGGCCATGGTCGCCGCCCAGCCCGCGGCCAGGGTCGTCCACATCAGACCCACCGCGCCAATGAGTCCGGCCCCGGAGACGACATCCAGCCCGATGTGCCGAGCCACGAAAGCGGTGCCCGATACGGCCAGTGCCAGACCCAGACGCCATTTCAGGAGCAGGGAATCGGAAGTCGAAGCAGCGGGCAGGGCCCGGGCGGAGTCCTCCGCCGGGCCCGGATCCGGAAGGGACACCCCTAGCCTCCCACGATGCTGGACATCTTGAACATCGGCAGGTACATGGCGACCAGCATGCCACCGACCATGGTACCCATCAGCACGATCATCAGGGGTTCGATGGCGGCCGTCAGGGCCTCCACCGCGGCATCGACCTCGTCATCATAGAAGTCGGCGATCTTGGACAACATCTCGTCCAGGGCACCGGTCTGCTCGCCGATCGAAATCATCTGCACCACCATCGGCGGGAAGACACCGCTCTCCTTCAGCGGCCCGGCGATCGTATCGCCCTGGCGGATGGAGTCGCTGGTACTCTGGATCGCCTGTTGCATCACCTTGTTGCCGGCGGTGCGCGAGGTAATCTCCAGCCCCTGCAGGATCGGCACACCTGAACCGATCAGCGTACCCAGAGTTCGGGTAAAGCGGGCCACGCCGCTCTTGAGCAACACCGTGCCCAGCACGGGCACGCGCAAGGCCGCCCGGTCCGTGAGAACTTCGCCCTTTTCGGTGGCACGGAACCGCTTGAAAGCCACGGTACCGATGAAGGCGCCGGCTCCCAGTGCCCACCAGTAGTCGCGCAGGAAGTTCGACAGATTCATTACGATCCGCGTCGGCGCCGGCAGCTCCCCGCCGAAATCGGAGAACATCTTGGCAAAGACCGGAATGACGAACATCAGCATGAAGATGCAGGCACCACCGGCCACGGTCAGTACGATGGTCGGATAGGTCATCGCGCCCTTCACTTTTCTCTGCAACGCGTCGGCCTTTTCCAGGAAGACGGCCAGACGGCTCAGGATGACATCGAGGATACCACCGGCCTCACCCGCCGCGATCATGTTCACATAGAGATCCGAGAAGATCTTCGGATGCTTTTCCAACGCCTCGGCCAGCGTGGAGCCACCCTCGACGTCGGACATGACCTGCAACACGACTTTCTTGAAGTGCGGTTTCTCCAGCTGGCGCCCCAGCACGTCCAGGCACTGCACCAGCGGCAAGCCGGCGTTGACCATGGTCGCAAACTGCCGGGTGAACACCGAAAGGTCTTTCACACCGACGCTCTTCTTCTGGAAGAGCTTGATCTCGATGTCCTTCGGCTTCTTCTTGATGTTCGAAATCTCGATGCGTCGCTTCCGCAGGTAGCTTTGTACCTCGCCCTGCGAAGAAGCTTCGTATTCCCCCGAAAGAGTCTCGCCCTTGGCGGACTTGCCTTTCCAGATAAAAGTCGTCGTACTCACGAATCGTCCTCTCGCTGTCAGGAATGGATTC
Organism: Candidatus Krumholzibacteriia bacterium; assembly: GCA_024762975.1. Lineage (GTDB taxonomy): Bacteria > Krumholzibacteriota > Krumholzibacteriia > LZORAL124-64-63 > LZORAL124-64-63 > JANTGJ01. The sequence continues at coordinate 11,837 of JANTGJ010000092.1, read as the reverse complement.
CGAGGGGTTCACCCAGCATCTGTACCAGTTCGGACGCATCCGCGCTGCGGCCCACGGCCTCGTCGCGCGTGATCCACTTGTTCAGTACCGCCTGGGACAAGGATTGGTTCATCGTCTGCATTCCATATTTCTGACCGGCCTGCATCTGTCCGTAGATCTGATGGGTCTTGCCGTCACGGATCATCGCCTTGATGCCCGGTGTACAAACCATGATCTCCAGTGCCAGAACCCGGCCGTTGCCGCGCGAGCGCGGAATCAACTGCTGGGTGACCACGCCGGCCAACGAGAACGACAGCTGCGAACGCACCTGGTTCTGTTGCTCGGCCGGGAAAACGTCGATGATCCGGTTGATGGATTCATAGGTGCTGTTGGTATGCAATGTGGCCAAAGCCAGATGACCGGTTTCGGCAATCGTCAGCGCGGCTTCGATGGTCTCCTTGTCCCGCATCTCGCCGATCAGGATCACGTCCGGATCCTGCCGGAGCACGTACTTCAGCGCGGCCGGGAAGCTCAGAGTATCGGAGTTCACCTCGCGCTGGTTGATGATGCATTTCTTGTGCTGATGCACGTATTCGATCGGGTCCTCGATCGTGATGATGTGACCGTTGCGCGTCGAGTTGATCGTATCGATCATCGTGGCCAGAGTCGTGGATTTGCCACTTCCGGTGGGCCCCGTCACCAGGATCAGACCGTTCTGCCGTTCGATCAATTCGCGGCAGATTCTCGGCAGGCCCAACTCTTCGAAGCTGTGGATGTCGTAGGGGATTTTTCGGATCGCCATGCTCGTGACACCGCGTTGCTGGAAGACGTTGGCGCGAAACCGGCTTACCCCCGCCACGCCGAAGCTGAAATCCAATTCCTTCTCGTTCTCGAAGCGCTTTTTCTGCTCATCGTTCAGGATGCTGTAGGCAAGGCGCCGGGTGTCATCACCGTCCAGCGCCGGGAAGTTGGAACTGGCGATTCGTCCATCAATCCGCATCTGCGGAGGCAGCCCGGCGGTGACATGCAGATCACTGGCGCTCTGGGCGACCATTTCCTCCAGCAATTCTCGCATTCCGATCACGTCATATCTCCCTTGCTAACGCGTTTGTCGTCTAGTCGGCCACTGCGGTTTCGCGCAGTACTTCTTCAATCGTAGTGATCCCCTTGGCAACCTTGACCAGGCCGTCATGCCGCAGAGTCAGCATCCCCTCTTCGATCGCCTTGCGCCGAATCTCGGCAGTCGAGGCCCGATCCAGGATCAGCTCGCGCAGCCCCGGTGTGATCGGCATGACCTCGTACAGACCCTGCCGCCCGGAATAGCCGGTGCCGGAACACTTTTCACAGCCCTTGCCCTTGCTGACGGTGGCGTCCGGCGGCAGGCCCAGATCCTTTTTGGCATCGGCCGAGATCTCGACCTCCTCCCGGCAATTCTTGCAGATCCGGCGCACCAGGCGTTGAGCCATGATCAACACCGTAGAGGAAGCGACCAGGAACGGCTCGATGCCCATGTCGACCATCCGGTTGATGGTGCTGGGCGCGTCATTCGTATGCAGTGTCGAAAGCACGAGGTGACCGGTCAGCGCAGCCTTGGTGGCGATGCCACCGGTTTCCAGATCACGAATCTCACCGACCATGACGATATTGGGATCCTGTCGCAGGAACGCCTTCAGGGCCGAAGCGAAGGTCAGACCCACCGAGTCGCGGACCTGCACCTGGTTGATGCCGTCGATGTTGTACTCCACCGGATCCTCAGCGGTCATGATGTTCAGATCCACATTGTTCAGCTTCGACAGGCAGGAATAGAGCGTAGTCGTCTTGCCCGATCCCGTGGGACCCGTGACCAGCACCATTCCGAACGGAGCAGCGATCGCCTCGTAGATATCCGCTTTGGCTTTGTCCTCCATCCCGAAGTCCGACAGGTCCAGATTCAGGTTGGACTTGTCCAGAATACGCATCACGACTTTCTCGCCGAAGATACAGGGCAGGGTCGAAACACGCAGATCGACCTTTTTGGTGCCGATCTTCAGTTTGATCCGGCCATCCTGCGGAATGCGACGCTCAGCGATATCGAGTTCGGACATGATCTTCAACCGGCTGATGATGGCATTCCGCAACTTGATCGGCGGTTCCATCACTTCCTGCAAGACGCCGTCCATCCGGTAGCGGACGCGCATGTTTTTCTCGTAGGCTTCGATATGGATATCCGAGGCGCCCATCTTGACGGCCTCGGCCAGCAGAGTGTTGACGAGCTTGACGACCGGGGCATTCTGGCCGTCGAGCGCGGTGATGTCGTCATCGTCCGTTTCCTCGACGACCTCGATGTCGTCCTCGATGCCTTCCATGATCGAGGCGAGCGAATCGCTGGTTGCGTAGAACTTGTCGATGCCCTTCTTCAGGGCGAACTCACCCGCCACCGCCGGTTGCACATCCAGCCCGGTGATGAATTTGATGTCGTCGATGGCGAAGATGTTGCCCGGGTTGGCCATGGCGACGGTCAGGACGCGGCCCTTCCGGTTGACGGGCAGCACCTGAAATTTGTTGGCCACTTCCGCCGGAATCAGGTCGATGCAATCCATCTGGATATCGACAGTATCCAGATCGACCAGGGGCAGGTTGTGCACCTTGGCCAGAAAGTTGGTATAGGTGGCCTCGTCGACAGCGCCGGTCTGTACCAGGGCCTGTCCGAGCGAAACCCCTTTTTGTTTTTGAATCTCCTGCGCCTTGGCCAGACCCGCCTCGTCGATGAGCTTCGCATCGATCAGCTGGGTTGCGATCTTGTTTTTGGCAACGACGCCCACACCGTTATTCATGAAGAATTCCCCGCCTCGGCCCCGCGGCCTAGAGTATCGGTTGCGGATTCCGTCGCCGCGCCTTGACGCGGCTGCGTACTCCGGGCGACGGAGTCCGACGGCATCCATGGATTCCCTACAGGGATCGACTGCGGGCCAGGTGACTTAACGGGAAATCGAATAGAACCGGATTTTTCACTCGCGCGGAGATGCATAGAGGAGCAACGTGTCCAGCCGATCGGCCAGAACGGGGCCAATTCCCGGGACGACCTGCAGATCGTCTGGAGAATGGAAAACCACTCCCAGACGCCGTTGCTCGTCGATTCGGCGCGCCAACACCGGCCCAACCCGCGGCAACAGCGTCAGACTGTCGACGGAGCAGGAATTGATATCCAGCGGTGCTGTCAACCGGGGCGGGGCTGAAGGACGTGTCGTTTCCGCCTCCGGAGCGGCGGGCAGGAACCCTTCGAGCCAGAGGTCATCACGCCAGGCGCCGTCCGGAGAGATCAGCATTTCCTGCCGAATCCAGCGGCCCCCGGCGATCAATAGCACAGCCAACAGGATTCCGAGTGATTCGCGCCGTCCCAGACCGGGCCGGCGCCGCGGAGCTAGTGCCGAAATATCCAGCGCAGGCGCATCTCCCCCTCGCGTCCCGGCGTCAGAACACCGGTTGCCAGGGTCGCCCGCTGATCGGTCACATTGCGGAAGGCATACGACAGATGAGCGCCCACCAGGCGGAAACCCAGGATCAGGTCGTGCAGCATCAGATCCGGCAAGATCTCCTGGTGGGTCACATCCCACGGATCGTCCATCTCGCCCCGGCGCGTCGTCATCCACAACATCTGGAAAATGCCGTCCTCGCTGAACAGATGGTTCTCCCACGCGATCTGCAGGCGGTCGAAGCGCTCGGGCGGCAGCGCCGTCGCCCGGGCACCGGTCTGGCTGAAACTTTGCCACGTACTCTCCAGACGAACGCGGTACACTCCCCAGAGCGTTCCCTGCCTTGCCACCGAAGCCGAAATTCGCTGCGCATCGAGATCGAGCGCGTTGCGCCAGATGCCGATATCCGGATCCACGTCGACCGCTTCCCAGGCGATCCCGTCGCGCAGGTGGGACCATCCCGCCTCCGCCGCAAGATCCAGGCCCAGCACGCGGCCTTCGCCGCCGCACCAGCCACGCACCTGTTTCTCCCGTTGCAGGTCGCGGTTGGGGAGTAATTCGATCCGCCGCCCGTCGAGGTTGCGGGCGACCGGCGTCAACCATTCGTCACTGCGGGGCGCCCGACCGTCGCCGGCGATTCCCGCTCGCCAGGTCCAACCGGCTTTCTGGACAGACGGCGCCAGGGTCGCGATCCAGTCCACGGTCCCATCGAGACGGTCATCCGAATTCCAACCAGCCTCGAAATCGATGGCTACGGAACCCAGCTCGCGCCGCCAACCGGCACCCAGACGCGATTGACGTCCATCGCCACGCAGATCAATAGCCGACGCGGCGAACCCGTCGCCGCCGGTATCGTACAATTTCCACTCGGCCAATCGAGCCAACAAGCGCACCTGCCCGCCGGCCAGGGCATGTTCCAGCCGCAAGGAACTGCCTTCCAGCGCGGTTTCGATCAGGCGCAGGTCCTCACCCGTACCGGCGGCAAAATCCGCGCGGTCGCCCCACTTCACATCACGGTCATTCCAGAACGTACGCAGATCCCAGCGCCAGGCAGCGCTGCGCCCTTCGGCTCGCAGTCCCATTCCGACATCCCAGATCTCCTGATGCTCGACGCCCCACACCGGTAGTGTGTTGCGCGTTTTTCGGCCGCTCAAATAGTGCAGTGTGACGCGCGAGTCCTCGTCCAGCCTGCGCGTCAGGGCAAACCGGCTGCTGCGGATCTTGGCGTGGCCGACAAGAATATTGTCGGGGTCGAACGCCTCCGGAGCCAGATCGGTCCAGTTGTAGCCCTCATTGTCCAGGGATTCGTCGAAGTCGAAGCCGACTCGCCATTCCGCGCGCGGAGTCAGCAGGGAAATGCCGCGCAGGTAGGTCTCATGAGGCCCTTTGCGCCCCCGATAGCTGGAAATCGCCTGGTCCGGCTCCGGATCGTGTACCCGCAGATTGATGCTCCCACTGCTTCCACCCCAGCCATCGGGCCCGTACAGGTCGTAGTCCGCTTCGGCACCCTGCAGAGGAATCAGGGCGGGGTCATCGGCCAGGGCATGTCCGGTGCCCAGGGGGATTCCGTCCAGAGTGAACAGCGGACGCCCCGTTCCCGCGCCAAGTACCAGAGCCGGTGCGCCCAGCCCGCCATCGGTCACGGGCAGAAACGGCGAGCGGTGGAGCAATTCCTCGGTCAGCGTGCCGAGGAACGGCACCCACAGCGGACGTTGCCAATTCGTGCCCGGGACTACCGGCTCGGTCGAAACGGACGGCGAAGAAGTCGAATCGGCAACCGCATCCTGTGCAACGGCATTCCCGAAATTCAGGCCCAATAGCAGGCATACCGCCACCGCAACCACGGCGGTGCCTCCGCGCAGCGGGGAATCGGCCAGGCCGCGCAGTCGCGGAAGCAGCACCGGGACCAGGGTACCGAACAGAGCGAGATTTACACCACAGTGGATGAGAAAGAAGGGAACGGCGCCGACCCATACGATGCGGGGCTCCAGATCAAAGGACGCCAGAATCGCCAGGTTCGTCAGGATCTCGAAACCGGTCGTGGCCACCACTCCCGCCAGGGCGCATCGGACGACGGTTCGAATCCGATTTTTTGCAGCGGCGCCCCCCGCGCCGCCACCGGCCAACCGGCTGCCCACGATACCGACCCAGGCAAAGCCAGCCGCCTGGGCTCCCAGCAGCAGGGGTACCGGTGCTCCGAACGGGCTACCCAGCGAATACAGCACGGCGGCGATCGCACCACAGGCCGCTCCGAAGCGCGCACCCAGTGCGCCCCCAGCCAGTGCCACCAGGAGGCTCATCAATTCCACGTTCGGCACTCCGGCCAGCAGATAGCCGGCACCCACCGCGGTACCGGTGAACAGTCCCAGCAACACCGGGCGTCGGATCGAGCCCTTCGCGGGTTTCTTGGTTTGGGATTCAGACATGCGCGCATTCTAGTGAAAGGCCGGCGGGCGGGCAAGAATTCCCCGAAATTTCAGGAAGTTGTGCAATCCAGGGAAGGAATCAGGCGTTGCTCAACTGGGCCAACCGATCGCGGACGTCCAGGAATCCGGAATCCGCATCACAGATCTGCTGGTACAACTCGAGAGCCTCGTTCTCCTGATGGTTCTGCTCGTGGGCCTGCGCGAGGTGGTACATCATCCCCAGATGCTCGCGGGAACCGCTGATCGTTTGCTCGCGTCCGCGTTGCAGGGTCGCAATGGCGTCAGTGGCCCGTTGGGCCTTCAGCAGGGTGATTCCAGCCATCTCCAGGGAGCGCGAAACAAAGTCCGCATCCTCGGCGGCCTTCTCGAAACTTTCGACGGCCTGGTCGAACAGTCCCATGTCCAGGTAGACGAGTCCCATCTCGTAGAGCGAGCCCGCATCCTGCTCGCCGCCGCCGACCTGGGCACCGATATCGGACGTGATCGCAGCTACCTGCGACCCGTCATGATCACAGGACGGGCCACTGTCACTCGAAAGGATCTCAGCCAGCAGGTCCACCGGCTCGGAGGGTTCGGCCGGAGCGGATGGTTCTTCGTCCACGATCGGGATGCCGAGCGGGTCGTGCTCCGCCTCCTGTTCCGCCGACGACAGATTCAGACTCGCTTCGCCATTGAAGTCGAAGCTGAGGTCCTCTTGCGCGGGTGCGGGATTCTCTTCGATATCGATGTTCGACGCGGCCTGGGCCACGAGGTCTTCGAAGCTGCCCCCCTCGCCATCGAGGCTCAGATCGAAACATCCGTCCTCATCAATCTCGATCAGGGGTTCGTCGGCAGGGTTTTCTTCCTCGCCTCGAATCTCATCGGCCACCGAAGCAAAGGACGTCTCGTCGGCAGGGGGCCCGACGGGGATCTCGATGGTGGGAACGTCCTCCCGTACCGGGGCTTCGTCGACCTGCACCGATTCATCCGGCCGATCGAGGTCGATGAGCGAATGATCGGACTCCGTCGCGATCGGAGCCGCCGTAGTCTCGACGCTGGCCGCTGCCGCCGGCGCCGGCGTGGGCTGCGGCGCCGGAGCGTCCAGATCCAGAGAGTGTACATCCACCGATGGGCGCGATCGCTGCGCCGCAGCCGGATCCAGCAGAAGATTCAGTCGCTGGTACTCGGGGTAGTTCTGCACCTCGGGATTCTTCTGCGCGGTCTCGATCAACACCTCGCGCGCTGTCTCGGTTTCTCCGGTCTCGAACGCAAAGCACCCCAGCAGGCACCGAACGCGCGCCGCCTCCAGGTGAAGATCCCAGGTCCGGTAGATCGGCAGCAGCTTTTCCAGGACCGGGCAACTGCTCGCATAGAGTTCGAATAGCTGCCCGCAACGCTTCAGGAAGATCTCTTTGATTTCCGCCGTTACACGTTCGCTGTTCTCCAGGAAGCGGAGGGCGTGCTCCTGCCCTTCGACCAACAGACCCTGGGAAGCGCGCGTTTCAGCGAGGTACCAGTGTGCGTTCTGGTTGTCGGCATCATAGCGGAGGATTTTTTTGTAGATCGCGACGGCGTTGTTCAGCAGACCGGTCGCACGATAGCGCGAAGCCGCGCTCAGGAACTGGCGAATCGCACGCGGCGTCTCGCCGGTTTTCAGGCACAGGTCGCCCATCTCGTTGATGACCATCGGGTTATTCTTGTCGACTTCGAGAATCTGCTCGTAGATCGAGACGGCAAGATCCCAATCCCGCTTCTTCCCCGCCTGATAGGCTTCCTGCTTCAGTTGGCTGAGCTTCGACAAGACATGACCCCGCAATACCGCGTTGAAGATGTATACTGTCGCTACATACCGGTGGTCGGTTGACCGGCTTTGTTGACCTGTTACATCGTCACATGGCTCCGCGGGTTAAGCGCTAATCTCCCGCCCTCCTACAAAAACGCTCGCCACCGGATTGCGTCCGGCGAAATAGGGGATTTGCCGATAGTCCTGACCATCGATGATCAGCAGGTCGGCGTACTTGCCCGGCGCCAGGGAACCGACCTCATTCTGGCGCCCGAGCGCCCAGGCCGAATTCAGGGTACAAGCGGTCAGGCTCTCGGCCGGCGTCATGCGCATCTGGGTACAGGCGATCGACTGGACCAGGGGCATCGAGCGAATCGGGCTGCTGCCCGGATTGAAATCCGTAGCCAGAGCGACGGCGCAACCCTGTTCAATCATGCCGCGCGCCGGAGCGTAGTTCTTCAGCCCCAGACTGAAGACCGTACCGGGCAGGAGGACGGCCACCGTATCGGATGCCGCCAATGCCGCACGGCCCGCCTCGTCGATGCGGATCAGATGGTCGGCGCTGTCGGCTCCCATGCGAGCCGCCAACACGGCGCCCCCGAAGGAAGCCAGTTCGTCGGCATGCACGGTCAGGGCCAAGCCCAGGTCGCGGGCCCGGCTGAGGATGACCACACTCTCCTCGAGATTGAATACCGTCGGCTCACAAAAGACATCACACCGGTCGGCGAGCCCCTGCTGCACAACCTGTGGCAGGATCTCGTCCGTGATGATCCGCAGATATTGCCCTCGGTCCTCACGGTACTCCTTCGGCACTTCATGAGCGGCAAGGCAGGTACGAACGCATCGAACCCCCGCAGCCGCGGCGGCAGCTCCGGCCACTCGCAACATTTTGGTCTCGTGTTCCAGCGACAGGCCGTACCCGCTCTTGATCTCGACGGTCGTGGTACCGTGGGCCAGCATCTCGGTCAGGCGAGCCCGCGTCAATGCTTCCAGTTCTCCTTCGCTGCGATTGCGCAAGTCCGCAACCGAGGAGTGGATGCCCCCGCCGGCAGCCGCGATCTCGAGATAGGTCTCGCCGCGAATGCGTCGCTCGTATTCGTCCTGCCGGGTCTTACCGAAGACGGTGTGGGTATGGGGATCGACATATCCCGGCAGGACAGCCCGCCCGGCCGCATCGACCTGGGTGGCTTCCGCCGTGGAGCAGCCACTGCCATCGAGCCAGCGCAGGACATTATCGCGTGGTCCGTACGCGGCGATTCGGCCGGCGGCGCAGACCAGCGCTGCATCCTGTACCATCCCCAACTCCGCCAGGCCCTCACGACGGCGCGGTCCCTTCGCATCCAGTTCGGGAACATCCAATGTGCAGAGTTGTCCGATGTGATCGACAACCAGATCGACGCAACCGAGGTCGGCCACTTCTTCGACGTGGCGCAACGGTTTTTTCATCGGGGATCCTTTCGCAGTTCGTTTCGGCGTGCCGCTCTCAGACCGGGCCGAAAAAATCGTCCACCCGCTGCAGCAGATCCACCGAACCGGTGAACGAAACCGGTACGGTCGGCAACGCGCCCAGGAACGTAGTACCGTAGTTTTTGGTGTGCAATCGCTGATCCAGCAGGAGAACGATGCCCCGATCGGTTTCACGCCGGATCAGTCGGCCAAATCCCTGGCGCAGGCGCAGGACCGCATCGCGGACGATGAAACTCGTGAACGGATTCTCACCGGCGGCAGCGACACGATCGCAGCGGGCTTCCACCCACGGATCGTTCGGCACCAGGAAGGGCAACTTGGTGACGACAAGGATCTCCAGGTCCTCCCCGGGAAAATCCACCCCCTCCCAGAATGTATTGGTGCCCAGCAGCATCGCCCGCGGCTGACGCCGGAATTCCTCCAGCAACGCGCTGGTCGCCGATCGCGGCTTCTGCACCAGGACGCGGGTCGACTCCGGTCCTTCACCCGGTGCGTCATCCAGGCGCCGTGCCGCCTCGTTCAACAGATGGTACGAGGTGAACAGAGCCATCGACTTGCGCGCCGAATGCCCGGCCAGGTCGCTCAGCAGGTCGCCGATCGCGGAGCCGTAGCCCGCGGCATCCGGAGTCGGAAAACGGGACGGTGTCAGGAAGAGCACCTGCTCTCGATAGTCGAACGGGGAAGGGCAGGTCACCGTCACCGTTGGTGGCCGGCGGCGGGACAGGCCCAACTCGCCCAGCATGTGGGTGAAATCCTCCCCCACGGCCAGGGTCGCGCTGGTCATCACCGGAGCCAGATCGTAGTCCTGCCAGTAGCTGCGCAGCATCCCGCCGGCCTCGAGCAACGTGGCACCAAGCATCCGGATGCCGCCCCGGCGCCCGGGAGCGACCCAGGTCACCCACTCCTCATCCGGTACCCCGGTCAGGAAGTGCACGTCACGCTCCAGTATATTCAGCAACTGACCTGCCTGCGCCAGTTGCGCCAGGTCATCCTCCAGCGTTTGGGAGAGTTCTTCCAGATCCGAGGTACGCGCCGAGAGGGCGGCATAGGACTGGGCCGCTTCGGCCAGGCATTCCAACAACCGTCCTGTTTCGGGGCGGATCGGGCCGAAGGCCTCGTCCTTGTCTCGAACCCGTACGCGATCGCCCGGACGACCCGACGTAGGCAACTGGCCATCGACCAGATCACCCAATGCTTTCCACCACGCTGCGAATGCCCGGAAGACCCGTTGGACGTTTTTGCCCATTTCTTCGGCCGAGGCCGCTGCGCGTTCGCCCTTCGGACCGGCAACGGCCAGTTTGCGCGCCGCGACGACAACCCTCTCCGGCAGCGGTCCGGTCCGTCGTACCTTGCCCAGCAGATCCTCCAGAGTATCCAGCCGGTGCGTTCCGACACCGACCGCCAGTTGATCCAGCACCACCGGCGGCAGGCGATGTGCCTCGTCCACGGTCAGCTGCTGGTACTCTCCCAGCAACGCGTGCCCCCCCTTCAGGTCATGCAGCAACAGCGCATGGTTGACGACGACCAGATCGGCCTCGCGGGCACGTTTGCGGGCCCGCTGGACAAAGCATCGGTTGCCTTCGTAACAAAGTCCCGGCAGGCACAGATCCGCACTGTCGAACAGCACGCTCAACTCGGATTTCAACACCGGATGGTCAGCCAGTTCCTCTCGCAACCCCGCATCGGTGGCCTTCAGCCACAGACGGAAGCACACCGCTCGCAGCGCATCATTCAGGTCGGTTACCGGCTGCGTCAGGAAGGCCTGGCGCTGACGCAAGCACAGATAGTTGCTGCGGCCCATGAGCAAGGCGAATTTCCGCTCTCCCAGCAGCGGTGCCAGTCGCGGCAGGTCCTGCTCCATGATCTGGGTCTGCAGGGCGCGTGTGTGCGTCGAAACGATGGCCCGCACATCCTGGTCCAGCACCGAGGCGATCAGGGGCACCAGATACGCCAACGTCTTGCCGACTCCGGTACCGGCCTCGGCCAGCAGGGGTTGACCCTGGAGTAACGCCTGGCCCACCTCGCGGGCCATTTGTGCCTGCTCGCTGCGTGCCGTGAACCCGTGGCCATAGAACGCACCCAAACCATCCGGGGACTGGAACCAGGCATACAGGGAATCGGGATCCATGTCCGGTGCCTCGGGCACCGGAATCGAAGGGGAGTCGACACCGCTTTCGGGTGAGTCAGAATCCGGGGCCCGTTCCAGCCCGGCGATCGGCGCTTGATCCAGCAACTCGATCAGGGAGAGGAAATCGGGCTGCCGTCCGCGAAACAGCGCCCGGCACGAATCTCGTAAGCTGCCCTCCAACGCCCGCCACCAGCGAACCCGGTCGCGGAAGCGTTCGCAATCGGCACGCAGGGCGGTCTCGACCAACAGGCGGTCGGAGTCGTCGTCCAGAGGCTCGACGTGGGCCCGGCAGGGATCCACCAACGACCAGAGCAAATCATCTGATATCCTTAAACCACCGTCAGTTGACTCCACTGGTTCAGATATTACATCAACGGCCATGATGGCACCCGGAGCCGCGGGAACCGGAGAGCGAGGGTTCTCAATCTCCAGAATTCGGTCCCCGCCCAGCAGGTCGATTGCCAACCATCGATCCTGGCCCGGGGTTCGCCACGCCCGCGCCAACAGCAGGTCACATTCAGTCGCCATTTTCGGAATCCGTCCCACCGGGAGGTGTTGCCTCGTTCAGAATGGCCACGAAGGCCGCCTCGTCCAGGATCTCGATTCCCAACTCTTCGGCCTTC
>JANTGJ010000091.1 GCA_024762975.1 Candidatus Krumholzibacteriia bacterium | reverse complement strand
GTCCACTACCGGGTCGATGTTTCCCGCGCCGCTGGCGACGAGGAAGACATCCGGCAGCACATCACCACTCCGGTCGCCGGTGGCATTCGCGCTGCCGGGTACGAGTTATTCGTGTTCCCGGAGCAGGTTCCCCTCGGCGACATCACCGTGATGATCCACAATCCGCAGCATCTGCCCGTGCTGGCTCCGTGGCCGGCGCTGGTCCACGGCAACGACCGCGGCCAGACCGCTGGCGAAGCGCTCGACCGCAAGCCGGTACAGCCGGCGCATCTGGGCCTGGGCCAGGGGTTCCGGCCGGTCCCGGCCGCGCAATTGCCGCCACTGACAAAAGCCGTACCCGATGGATTGGCCGCCCCGCTTCCGGCCAACCTCTTCTTCCATCCGAAGGATCTCGCGGACCTGAACAACGCCCTCATCATCTGTGGAGATATCCGCACGTCGACGGTGCAGACCCGCGATTGTGTCATCCAACTGGCCACGGAGCAGGATTGGTTCTTCCGCGATGACGCGGCTTTGGATCTGGTGCGCCGCATCGCGCGCACCGAGCTGGGATTTTTCGGTTCCGCACCCAGTCCACAGATCACGGTCCTGCTCTCGGCCAACCGCGTGACCGCCGAAACCGGATTCGATATCTATGGCGTACATACCGGCAGCTCGGTGCTGGTGCTGATGAGCCCCGAAACGACCTACGGCGTGCTCGAGGCACAGGTCTCTTCCGTCATCGCCCACGAGATGTTCCACGGTTGGCTCGGCGAGTCGATTCGCCAGACCGATCCGGGCACTTTGTGGTTCACCGAAGGGATCACGACCTGGTATGCGGCCCGCATGCTGATCGCGGCGGGGCTCTGGACACCGGAATACGCACACCAGATCCTCTCGGACCGGCTGCAACGCGATTGGGTAGACAACTCCCTGACCGGTACCATCAGCCTGGCCGAGGCGGCCTCCGAGGTGATGGCGGAGCCCGAACAGATCCGATTGGCCTACGCCGGCGGGGTTGCCGCCAGCATGGCCCTGGATCAGTGGCTGGCAGCCCAGAGTGGGCTCGAACGCCCCTTGGACGAGGTTCTGCGGTATCTCTACGAGCACTACCAGGGAAAAGACCTGAGCCGGGAAATCATCGAGGAGGCGGTCCACGACGTGACCGGTGTGGACTGCCGCGACTGGCTCGAGACCTTTGTCTACGGCAGAAGCGCCTTGCCGCCTCTGGATCAATTGATATAGATTCTCCGGGTCGGAGCCGCCGGTCCGGGCGGCTTCACGCGAATTCAGCCCGGAGGCCTCCCGTGAGTCAGTCCCCATCCTTCCGCCGTACGCTGGTGACCAGCGCTCTTCCTTACGCCAATGGCGAGATCCATCTGGGACACCTGGCCGGCGCCTACCTGCCCGCCGACATCTACGTCCGTTTCCTGAGAATGCGCGGCGAGGAAGTACTCTACATCTGCGGCACCGACGAGTACGGCGTACCGATCACCCTGACGGCGGAAAAGCAGGGGATCACGCCGAAGGAACTGGTCGATCGCAACTACGAGTCGATCCGCAACTCTTTCGAGGGCTTCGGGATGAGCTTCGACAACTTCAGCCAGACCAGCCGCGATATCCACGCCGAAACCAGCCAGGCATTCTTCCTGGACCTGTATGAGCAGGGACTGCTGAAGCAGAAAACAACGAACCAGTTCTACTCGCCCAGCCAGGCCCGCTTCCTGGCCGACCGCTACATCGAGGGCACCTGTCCGAAGTGCTCCAGCGAGGGAGCCCGCGGCGACCAGTGTGAAAGTTGCGGCTCGTCCCTGGATCCGACCGAGCTGATCGACCCGCGCAACGTATTGGACAACAGTCCGCTGGAGTTGCGCGAGACGACCCACTGGTTCCTGCCGCTGGCCGCCTGGCAACCGAGGCTCGAGGAGTATCTGGAGTCGCATCCGGAATGGAAAGAGAACGTCAAGCAGTACTGCAAGAGCTGGTTCGGTGACGAACTGGCCGACCGCGCGGCCACCCGCGATCTGGGTTGGGGCGTACCGGTGCCGCTGCCCGACCACGAAGGCAAAGTCTTCTATGTCTGGTTCGAGGCTCCGATCGGATACATCTCCGCGACCCGCGAATGGGCTGCCGGCCAGGGCGATCCCGAAGCCTGGCGCCGGTGGTGGCAGGACGACGAGACGCGTCTGATCCATTTCATCGGCAAGGACAACGTATTCTTCCACGCCCTGATGTTCCCGGCGATGCTGATGGCCCACCGGGAGAACTACATCTACGCCGACAACGTCCCGGCCAACGAATTCCTCAACCTCGAGGGACAGAAGCTTTCCACCAGCCGGAATTTCGCCGTCTGGCTTCCCGAATACCTGGAGAAATTCCAGGCCGATCCGCTGCGCTATACGCTGGCGCGCAACCTGCCCGAAACGCGCGACATGAATTTCACCTGGGAGGGCTTCCTGGCGCGCAACAACAATGAGCTGGGCAACAACTTCGGAAACCTGATCAACCGCGTTTTCACGTTCGTCCACAAATATTTCGAGGGCACTGTGCCCGAGTGGAACGAAGAAATGATGGAAGAGATCGATCGCGCCGCCCTGGCCGAGGTCGCCGCCGATCTGAAAAAATACGCCGAACACCTGGAACGCTTCGAGATCAAGGCCGCGATGGAGGTTTGCTTCCACGCCGGTCAGGTCGGCAACCGCTACTTCGACGAGTCGGCTCCCTTCCGCTCGCGCAAGACGGATCTGGTGCGCTGCGGCCACAGCCTCGGCGTGATCCTCCAGATCCTACGGCAATTGGCCCTGATGCTGGCGCCTGTAGTACCCTTCGGTATGGAGAAGCTCTGGTCCTGGCTGGGCATGGAAACAGACCTCTGGAACGGTGGCTGGCAGGAGGGTCAACGCGAGATTCCCGCCGGCCGCGTGCTGGGCAAACCCGAGATCCTGTTCCCCCGTCTGGAACAGGAACAGATCCAGGCGGAGATCGACCGCCTGCGCGGAATGCTCGAGGATGGATCCTGATCTCCCGAAAGTGACTTGATGCGCGAACTCGTTCGGCAGTTGAAGCAGACCGCCGCCGAGGAGTGGCGCCCGGGCCCCTACCTGGGCGCGGCGCTGTTGCTGGCGATTCTGTTCTGGATCAACTACGGACTGGGTTTCAAGACCTCGGTGCTGCGCGTCGGGCGTCCAGTGGGCCCCAACACGCTTTTCTATCTGGCCTTCTACGGAATCCCCTACCTCGCGGCGCTGGTGCTGGCGACCTGGCGCACGGACCAGGCCAGGCTCTGGCATACCCGGCGGTTCTGGTTGCTGGTCGGCTTCGTAGTCGTCGTACTGGCGGCGAATCGCGCGGCGTTGCGACTGCCCCGGCTATTGGTCGACCCAGCGGGCCTGAATGCGTACGAGGCCTATTTCTGGCAACGCTGCGTCGTGAACCTCGTTCGTCTGGTGTCGCTGGCCGGTCCCGTTTGGCTCTTCTGGAAAATCTTCCAGCGGGATCTGCCGCACTTCTACGGAGTGCGCCGCGAGGGATTCCACCTGCGGCCCTATCTTTGGATGCTCGCGTTGATGGTGCCGGCCATTGTCTGGGCCTCCTTTCAGCCCGGTTTCCTGTCGGTGTATCCGCTGTTGCGTCCTGAAGCGGCGGCGCGGGCCCACGTAGGGCCGGCGACCGTGGCCTTCGGGCTGCACGAGATTTTCTACGCGTTGCGATTCATCGGAGTGGAGATCTTCTTTCGCGGATTCATGGTCCTGGGCCTCGTACGCTGGTTCGGCTCCTCCACCCTGCTGCCGATGGTCGTGCTCTACGCGATCTGGCACTTCGGGAAACCGTTTCCTGAAGCGCTCGGGTCCATCTTCGGCGCCTACGTGCTCGGCCTGCTGGCTCTGCGTACGCGTTCGATCTTCGGCGGCATCCTGATTCATATGGGTATCGCATTGCTGATGGATCTGGCCGCTTTCCTCCAATACCAGGTCCGCTGATTGACTGGCATGCCGCACCACCGGCGCTGAATGCGGCGCACCCGCCTCGCAGGAAGCGTCCTCGGCTCAAGTTCCGGGCGCACCGGCCGATCCCGAGAGACAGTCCAGGCCAGGATTGGAACTCTCGGGAGGGCCTGAAAATTGAAAGTTCATACATCGCAGGAACCGGTTCAGACCGCCTACCCTGCCTCCACCATCGAGATCGCCGACTCCGGTACCCGAAGACTGATCGGCATCCTGGACCAAGTAGTCCAGGAACTCGACGCCGGTCACCTCGACGCGGCGGAGCAGCATCTGCGCGGCGGCTTGCGCGACGATCCGGACAATCCGAAGCTACAAGCCTATCTATCGATTTGCGTAGCCTCGGCAGGCCGCGATCTGGACGCCGCGGAGGAACTCGCACGCCGAATCATCGAGGACCACCCGGACCAGGCTGCCGGACATTTTGCGCTCGGCAAGGTCAAGTTGCAGGGAGAAAAACGGCGTTTCGCGTTCGCGGCCTTTGCCCGAGCTCGACGATTGGCGCGGGGCGACCGGCAGATGCAACGCGAACTGGCGCGGAACGAGCCCCGACAATCTCCCGTCTTCGCGGCTTTCGGGCGGAACCACTGGTTGAATATCGTATGCGGTAGATTGCGGGCGACCTTCCGGCACTGGACCCGCCGCTGAAGGGACCGCCCGATGGCGGGCAAAGAGTCAATGCAACCGGCGGCACGAGGTGCCGTTTCCCACTCTTCGTTCTATTGTCTGTAGTAGCGTCGGTCGATCCGCGGCCGACTCCGAAACGAATTCCAGGAGCCGTCGCATGACCGAGTATACGCGTGTCCCGTTGCAGGGTTACCAGGAGCGCACCGACTCAGAACTGCTCGAACGAGCTTCCGCATTCGAAGCACGGATCGCCCGTCGCCGCACCATCCGGGAATTCTCGGACCGGGATGTTCCGCGGGAAGTGATCGCCGCCTGTATCCACGCCGCGGGGCAAGCCCCGAGCGGGGCGAACATCCAGCCCTGGTACTTCGAGGCGATCCGGGATGCGAAAACCAAACGGGAGATCCGCCACGCGGCCGAGGACGAAGAGCGGCGTTTCTACGGAGGACGCGCCGGCGAGGAGTGGCTCGACGCGTTGGCGCCGCTGGGCACGGACGAAAACAAACTGTTTCTGGAGACTGCTCCCTGGCTGATCGCCATCTTCGAACAGCGCCACGGTCGGGACGAAGAGGGCGAAAAGGTTCGCCACTACTACACGAAGGAGTCCGTGGGATTGGCCACAGGATTCCTGATCGCCGCACTGCACCACGCCGGCTTGGCCACCCTGACGCATACGCCCAGCCCGATGGGCTTTCTGAATCGCATCCTGGCCCGCCCCACGAATGAGAAAGCGTTTCTCCTGCTCGTCGTCGGACATCCGGCGGACGACGCGACCGTGCCGGATATCTCGCGCAAATCGTTGGACAGGATCGCGAACTTCCGATCCTGATCGACGGTCACCGGTGCCGGTCTACTTTGCGAGAACCACCCTCTGCGTGCGGACCTCAGCTCCCTGACGGACCTGCACCAGATAGAGCCCCGATGCGACCGGGCCGCCGTCCGTGGACTGCCCATCCCATCGCACGCTCTGCCATTGCCCCGTGGCCGCACCCTGGACGAGCTCCGCAACCGTTCTCCCCCGCAGATCCAGCACCCGGCATTGGACAGCCTCTCCGCGGGGCGCTCGGAAACGGATCCAGGTCGTCGGATTGAAGGGATTGGGGCGAGCTCCGGCCAGCTCCAGTCCCGCCACCGGTTCGATCGGTCCGGGGCCGGCGAGCGCGGTGAAATTCAGCTCGGATCCGGTCGTGGTCTCGATCCTCAACTCGTAGCTCAATTCTGACGCATTCCCGCGGGCAAGTTCGTCGCGGAATGCGAAACCGGCGGCCGTCACCGCCAAGGATCCCAAGGGTGTCGCCGGGCCATCATACAAGGTATGGCGCGCCAGTTCGAAGCCCTGCTCGTCCAGGTCGCGCCGATCCAGACGCAACCGGACGATCGAGTTTCGGTCCAGAGCCAACTCGAAGCGCAGTTGCACCTCGCCCTGGTCCCAGTCCGCGTTCCACAATTGCAGATCGTTGCGGACCACCGTGCCCGCATCGTCCGACAGGCGGCAGACGCCGGCCTCGGTCCCAGCAAAATTGTTGGCCGAAGTCGCACCCACCGCGTAGTCCCACGCCGAATCGCCGTCGAAATCCCCCGCGCTGCCGACGGCGTATCCCCACTCGTCTCCGGCCTGATCGGCCCGGGCCGGAATCATGACCGACAGCGGCAACGCCAGTGTCGCCGACGAAGCGAGCGAACCGCTTCCGCCCCGATAGAGATACGCACGGCCGGCGCCGGCACCGTCCAGCGAAACTCCCGGAGCTCCGATCAGGACGTCGTCGCGAGAGGTTCCCTCGACATCGTGGACTCCGGCTACCGAGAAGCCGAACAGATCAGAAGCCACCTGCCCGTCGACCGTCACGTCTCCGGTCGTGGATACGGAAGTGCCGCCGTAGACCACGTCCACGCGGCCAGCCCGGACCGTTACGCCGTTGTTCGGCGCGCCGATGACCAGATCGTCGTACGTGTCGTTGTCGAAGCGCCCGGCGCTGTCCAGACTGTAGCCGTACCAGGCGTAGGCCAGGGTCTCTCCGGCATCCAACGTTTCATCGGAAATCGCGTTCGGATTCGTGCCTCCCTCGAAAACATAGACCGCGCCCGACTCGATGCCGCGCCCATCGTTCTGCGGCGCTCCAACGGCGACGCAATCCGCGCCAGCGAGGAAATTACCTGCTCCGGCTACCGACCAACCGAAGTGGTCACCGGCCAGTCCGGCCGTCAGCTTCAGTGCGTCGCCCAGATCGCTCGAAGGCTCCGATGAGCTGCCGAAAATCACGTACGCGGCACCCTGGTCGACTCCAGGCGCATTGTTGAAGGGAGCGCCGACGATGAAATCATCCGTGCCGTCGCCATCGAAATCGCCGGCGGCATCGAGGCAAAATCCGAAGCGGTCGTTGGCCCCCTCACCGGCAATCACCAGGGGACTCTGCGTTAGGCTTTTTTCACCGAAGAACACATAGACCTTGCCGAATTCGCTGTCATGGGTCGTTCCGGCCGGGGCTCCGATGGCCCAGTCATCCTTACCGCCACCATTGACGTCACCGATCCGTGCGACGGACCAGCCGAACTGGTCGTAGGCCGCGGAAGCCGACGGATTCAGCCACAACCGGTCCGGGGCCACGGTCAACGCCGCGCCGCCATACCAGAAATAGACAGCACCGGCCTCGATGCCGTTGGTAGGGTCCCCCGGCGCACCGACGATCAGCTCCCAGGCGCCGTCCCCGTTGATATCCATGATCCCGTCAACGGACGCGCCGAAGCGTTGTCCGGAGGAACCGGCTTCGTCGTACTCCGAGCCCGTCAGGAAAACCTCGGCACCGGCCGATAGCGCAAGGCACATCGCGGTCGCAATCAGGACGATGGGAAAGAGTACGGCACGCTGGTTGCTAGCTGAGGGTCGAAACATCGTAGTTTCCTCTGTTGGGGACGGATTCCGGGTTTCCGGGCACCGCGCGCGAGCAACGCGGCCGAAACCCGTGCATTCTGCATCAATTGGATCCGATTGTACCATAGCCGGAGGCGTCCGTGACAGCCCCAGGAACCGAATCCAATCAGAATTCTCTTGCTTCCCAGGAACCATCCGGTGCAGATTGGGTCCACCCCGGCCTGCTCGATTCCCCCGGCCCGGATGGAGGATGGATCCTGAACGCTTCCGCTCAAACGCGAAGGCTCCGCAAATGGATTGCGCCCGGCGCGGCATTGGCCGTGCTCGGATTGGCATACCTTGGCCTCGATGCAACCGGCGGGCCACAAACTCCGATGGCCGAGAATGGACAGGGCGGCCCCGCCGAACCCCCCGTGGCCGAGGCCATCGCCCAGATGGGCTCGTTCGTATCGCTTTCCCTCCGAGCGGAATTGCCCCTGGAGCAACGAGGACCCGTTTTCCATCCCGATGAAGGGATGATCGACCTGCGGATCGGCAGGGGCCAGACGTTCTATGAGGCTCTCGCACAACGAGGCGCGGCGCACGAAGACATCATGGCCCTGGTGGAGGCCTGCCGTCCCTTCCGCAAATTGACCCGGGTGCGTGCCGGCGAAGTTTTTCGTGTCCACATCGCTCCCGATGGTGGCCTCCGCGCCCTGGGCTTCGATCTGGATGAAGAGAGCTATGTGACCTGGGTGCGCCAAGGCGACAGCTACGTTCGTGAAGACGGAACCTATCCGGTGGAATACCGCATCAAGGGAGTCGGAGGCACGATCCGGAGCTCGCTCTACGCCAGCCTGCAGGAACAGGACGCGCCACTCGCCCTGGCTTCGAAGATGAATGACATCCTGGGCTGGGATCTGGATTTCAGTCGTGATCTGCGCGAGGGCGATACTTTCCGGATCGTCTACGAAGAGGTCTGGAAGGAGAACCAGCTGGTGCGGACAGGATCGATCCTAGCCCTGGAGATCGTCAACCGCGGCGACTCGAAGCGCGCCTTCCGTTACACCAACGATGAAGGCCGCCCCGGCTACTTCGATCCGGACGGCAAGAATCTGCAGAAACAGCTGATGCGTGCGCCGCTGAACTATTCGCGGATCAGCAGCAAGTTCACCTACCGTCGCTTTCATCCCGTGCTGAAGAAGTGGATGCCGCATCTGGGCGTCGACTACGCCGCTCCGTTGGGGACACCGATTCGTGCCGCCGGCGACGGTGTCGTCCTGCAGGCATCGCGAAAAAAGGGCAACGGCCGCTACGTGCAGATCCGCCACACCAACCGGGAATACGAGACCTACTACCTGCACATGTCGCGATTCGCCAAGGGCATCCGGAAGGGAGCGAAAGTCAGCCAGGGACAGGTCATCGGCTATGTCGGTGCCACCGGGTACGCCACCGGCCCGCACCTGGACTTTCGCGTCAAACGCAGTGGAAAATTTGTCAATCCGCGCACGTTGAAACTCCCGGCGGCCGATCCCATCTCGGCGGAACACCGGGAGCGCTATGCGGCGCAGACCAGGATCTACGCCCTGGCGCTGGATGATCTGGCCGTAGGTGACGGTCCGGTGAATCTGCCGCCGCTGGCTCTGGTCGAACCGCCCGCCTGGAATCCGGTGGAGTTCGCCGCGACACACTTGCCGGAGTCGATTCGCAGCCAGCAGTGACCGTCCGTACCCGACCGATGAACGCAGGGGGCCTGACGGCCCCCTTTCGTGTTTGGATGGTTCTTTCCGCAGTCGATCAGTGAGCCAGATTCCGCAGAGAGGCCAACAGGGAAGCCGGCACCTGCAGCAGTTGGCCCGTGTCCGAACGCCAAAGCGCCACCGCCGCCCCGCCCTCCGGATCCTTCCGCACAGCAGGGCTGCCTGCGGGTAATTTCGTCGGATCCAAGGTGCCGATGATCAGGCCGGCGCGAATCTCCTGACCCGCAAAATCTCCGGAGATGCGGACCTCGGCACGATTCGCAGGCTGTAGCGCATCGGGGGTCGCAGTCGGCGGAAACGCGGTCAGCAGAGGAAGGCGATCCAATACTACGGCCAGCGTACGAATCCGAACCGAGGCATCCTCCCCGATCGAGGATACCGCGGCACGATCGAGCTTCCAGGACCGGCGTCCCTCGACTCGATCAACATCGCCCCCCTGTTCGGCAAGCTCGGCCTCGAAGAGCTGTTGGTCCCGGTGGCCCGCCAGCACCTCGTTTCCGTCCACGACCACGCTCAGCGAGTCCGCTCGCAGGACCGGAAAGGACAAGGCCTCCAGAGAAACGAGGTCCGAAGCCGGGCCTTCGAGAATCTCGAGAACACGATCGTCCGTCAGGACCAGATTTCCGCCACGCAGGGCTGCGACATACTCGCCGTCGATCGAGGCGCCGAAATCGATTCGCAACAGGCTGGCATCGACATCCGGCAGTGGGTTCAGCTGCTCGCCGCGCAACTCGACGCGCCGGTAGTAGGAGTCCAGGCCCCATTGCGCACGTCGCGACGACACCTCGCCCGGTGGAACAAATCCTCGCACATTCGACGAGCTGATCCGGAATACCGCCAGACTGACCGCATCATCGCTGGCGCGGATCCAGTCGCCCTGCGCATCGCTCCACCGCCGGTCCTCATAGAGCCGTTGATATTCGGCTGCAGCTGGGTTCAAACCGGCCAGATGGGCATGCGGCCAGAGCAACCACCAGCCCCCGTCCCGGCGCACCAATCGTCTGCGCGTGCCGCCCTCGATATCCACTTCCGTTACGGCACGCAGCGAAAACCCGGGCAACAGCGTCTCGATGCGAATGGCGTCCGGTAGCTTGCGCAGCCGGTCCCGCACTGCGGCTTCGACCGGGAAACACGCGGCACGGCCGGCACCGGATGCATAGACCTGACCCGTCACCGGATTGGTCGCCCCCAGAGCCAGCCGGGTCGATGAACCATCCGGACCGAATACCGTCAGGCGAACCGCCTCGGAGCCATTGAATTCGTAGCGGCGGTCCAGCGGCTCGGTACCCGGCAGCAGCGCTCCTCCCGCAGCCGCGACCAGATCGCTCAACAGGTCGCTCACCCGCGTGTCGTCCACAAAATCGACCACGCCGCCGGTCAGTGACCAGCGGCCCTCCCGCGACTCCAGGCGGTACTGAACGCCGTCATGGGTCACGTTCAGACCCTCGATCTGGGCAGCCGCATAGGGCAGCAGCGGCCCACCCAACGTAAACTCGTCGCCAGGACGGCTGGCATTCAGGCGCCAAAGCGCCAGCACGGCCAGCGGCAGGAGGATCGCCAGCACGATCCCGATGCGAGGCTGTCGACCAGCTCGAGTCATGCAGTCCTCCGTTCCCGGCGGGCACGCAGCATCAGCCCCAGGGCCAGGCTACCAGCCAGGATCGGCCAGCCCAGGACCGAGCCCCAACCGAAGACCTTCTTTTCGGTCGCCGTCAGAATGACCGGTTGGCTGAGTGGATCGCGGCCCCGAATCTCGATCAGTGTCTCGTCCCGCGACAACCATCCCAGGGTATTGAGCAGCAAGTCACGATTGCCGGCCAATCGACAATTCGCATTGTTCAGGAACTCCGAGTTTCCGAAGACGGCCAGGCGCCCCACGGTTCCGGGTTCGCGCTCGACTTCCAACAGCATGGCCAAGGGCAACGGTCCGGGCGAATCGACACCCTGGTCATAGCGTGCGCGGCCGGCAAAGCGGGTGTCCGGATCGGCCTCGCCCCAACTGAGGTCCTCGCTACGCAGCAGAACCGCGCCACGAATCGACGCATCCGGCGCTCCGGTCTCGGCCAGCGCTTGCGCCAGGGGAAACACCGTCGCAATTCCACGCATGGTCCGCGCGATCTCATGATCGCCATACCCCTGCGTCACGACCACCGTGCGGGCTCCGACACCGAATTTTTCGCCCCCGCCATCGACCGAAATCAACACATCTCCGGTCAGATCAACGCGCATCGAGGCCATCCACTGTCGCCAGCCCTCGGGGGTCGGCGGATCGAACAGGGCCAGGATCGAACCACCCCGGTCCAGATGCTCATCCAGGGCACGCAGTTCGTCCACGGAGGGATCAGTGCGCGGACCCGCAATCACAACAACGTCGCACTCGGCCGGAACGCCGGGCAATCCCTGGAGATACAGCGGCCGCAGATCATATCCCTGCTGTGCCAACGACTCCGCGAAGATCGAATAGCCCGGTCGATCCTCGCTGTCCAGAAGATGCTGTCCGTGCCCGAGCAGGTGACTGACCAGCGGCCGGGTATTGGTGGCCATGCGGTACACGGCATTGATCAGCGCGCTTTCCTCGGGCTGTAGGACGGAGATGAAATAGTCACCCACCTCGACGACCACCGTGCGCGAAACCGTGATCCCGTACTGGCGCACTCGCTCCAGATCAGTCTCCGGATCCACGATCTGGTAGTGGATCGCATCGGTGCGCTGCTGCAACGAGTTCAGCAGAACCTCGATATCGTCGCGGGCGGGATCCAGGCGCTGATAGAACGCATAGATCTGGACGTACTCGGGTTCGTCCATGTCGTCGGCAACGATGTCCTCGGTCGCCAGACCTGCGGCACCCGCGTCGCGCACCGTCTCGCGCCATACGGATAGCTGCTGCGGCAGCGCATCCAGCACCTGCACCGTCTGTGCAGCCAGGCTGTAGCGTTTATTGGCCGTGGCATCGTAGGTCAGCGGCAGATACAACCCCATCGTGTAGATCACTACCGCCAGCGAGATCGCCAGCAGGGTCGGCGTCCACAGCACCGTGCGCTTGCGGGCCGGCAACCGCCGGCCGGCCAGGACCGCGGTCGCGGCCAGCAGCGCCACTGCTGTCAATCCGGCAAAGAACAGGAAATCCCGGGAATCCAGAACACCTCGCGAGAAGCGTTCGAAATGCGTCAGGAGTGACAGCTCCCGGCAGATCTCACCCAGCATCCCGGGCAGGTGGGGCTCCAGGGATCCGATCACGAAGAGAATAAACGAGACGGCAAAGGCCAACAGATAGGCCACCATCTGGTGACTGACCATCACCGAAGCCAGCACGCCCCAGGCAGCCAATGCCGAGGAGAGCAGCAGTAGCCCCGCGATCGCAACGATCGCCGGCCCCGGTTCGGGATCGCCGACGAACCAGACGACCAGGATATACAGGGCCGACGCTCCAATCAGAATCGCCGCATTCCCCAGGGCAGAGAGCCACTTGCCGACCACCCAGGTATGGTCGGCCACCGGCCACGAAGCGGTCATGTCGTAGATGCCGCTGCGGTACTCGGGCGCAAAGAGGCGCATCGTGATCGCCGGCATCAGCAGCAGCACGAACAGCGTCATCGCCGAGACCAGGGGGCGGAACAATCCCTCGGCCAGATTCAGGATGTTGCCGCCGCGCGGGCTCTGCTGGGCGGCCAGCGACATGTCGCTGTACGACAGCAGGTAGAACGTGAACAACAGCCCCACGACGATCAGAAAACCCGTCAGCGCCACCGTTCCCATGGTACTGAGAAAGAACGCCTGGATCTCGCGCCGGGCGATGGCGAGCAGGGATCTCATGCGTCCCTCCCCTCGGCCTCGCCGCCGCCGGAGTCGTTCCCCGATTCGCTCCGATCCGCGCCCGTCAGGCGCAGAAACAGATCTTCCAGCGAGGGCCCCGAAACGGCGCGCGGAGAGTCCTGGATATTCTGTAGGCGCCCACCGGCCTCAAGTACGGACTCGACCAGTTGCGGACGAATCTCGACAGGGTTTCCGGCGATCAGGACCTCGGCCCCATCGTCCGTCGCGGTCAATTCCTCGACGCCGGCAACCTTCGCCAGTGCCTTCAGCACCGCCTGACGGTCACCATCCCAGGTCAACTGCACCTGATGCCCGTCACCGGCCGCCGGTACGCCCGCGGTGCGGCTCAGATTTTCGGTGCTCTCGACACCGACCAGCTTTCCGTGGTCCAGGATCAAGACCCGCTCGCAAATCTCGCTGACCTCCGACAGGATATGACTCGAAAGCAGGACAGTACGCTTGCCGCGGAAACTCTTGACGAGTTCGCGGATCTCGACGATCTGCTGCGGGTCCAGGCCGGATCCCGGCTCATCGAGAATCAGGACTTCCGGATCACCGAGCAGGGCCTGTGCGAGGCCGACCCGCTTGCGATAACCGTGCGAGAGATGGCCGCACGCCCGTTCAGCCATTTCGACCAGCCCGGTCCGCTCGATGACGCGGTCCAACTCGGCCTCGATCTCGCCAGCCGGGATCCCTTTGATCTCGGCTACGAATCGCAACAGCGAACGAACCTTTTGTTCCTGATACAGGGATACTTGTTCGGGCAGGAAACCGACCTGGCGGCGGACTGCGATCGGATCGGACTGGACGTCGAATCCGGCAACCTTCGCACTGCCGCCGCTGGGTGCCAGCGAACAGGTCAGGATCTTCATCGTGGTGGACTTCCCGGCGCCGTTGGGGCCCAGAAAACCCACCACCTCGCCCTGCCCCACGCTGAAGCTGAGATCGTCCAGCGCCAGGGTGGAGCCATAGCGTCGGGTCAGACCGGAGACTTCGATCATGGTCCGCTCTCCCGGATTCCGTTTCGCTTCGGCTTCGCTCAAGAAGCCGTCCAGCGCAACAGCACCGAACCCCAGGTGAAGCCGGCACCGAAGGCGCACAATACCACCAGCGAACCTTCCTTCAGGCGGCCCTCCTCGTAGGCGACCCGCAGAGCGGTGGGGATGCTGGCTGCGGTCGTATTGCCGAAGCGGTCAATGGTCTTGACGACCTGGCTGTCCTGCAGTCCCACGCGGCGCTGCGCCGCATCGATGATGCGGATATTCGCCTGATGCGGTACGAAGAGATCGACGTCCTGGCCTGAGAAACCGTTCTGTTCAACGATCTCGGCAGTGATGTTGGCCATGCCTCGCACCGCGTACTTGTAGACTTCCATGCCTTCCTGGTAGATCGAGTGCATGCCTTTGTCCACGGTCTCGTGCGAGGGCGGATTCAGGCTTCCGCCAGCCAGCATGTGCAGGTGCTTGACACCGACACCGTCGACGTGCAGCCGAGAGTCGATAATTCCGCCGCGCTCCTCTTCGATCGACTCGAGGACCACGGCGCCGGCGCCATCACCGAACAGGATGCACGTATTGCGATCGGTCCAATCCACGATCGAGGACATGACCTCGGTGCCGATGACCAACACACACTTGGCGAATCCGGATTCGATCTGGGCGCGCGCGTTCTGCATCGCGAACACGAAACCGCTACACGCAGCCTCCATGTCGAAGGCCCAGGCGTTGCTGCATCCGAGTTGATCCTGGATCACGCAGGCTGTCGGTGGAAAGAGCATGTCCGGCGTGACGGTCGGAACGATGATCAGATCCACATCGTCCGGCGTTTTGCCCGCGTGCTCCAGCGCCTGCCGAGCGGCCTGAATGCCGTGGTGGGAAGCAGGCACGCCCTTCTCGCAGATGCGGCGCTCCCGGATCCCTGTGCGCTCGACAATCCAGGCGTCGTTGGTCTCGACCATCTTCTCGAGGTCGGCATTCGTCAATCGCTTCTCGGGGAAACTCATCCCGACACCGGTGATGCCGGCAGTCTTCAGCGTCCTTGCGGCCATGAACGGACCTCCATGGTGTGGCGAAGTCGGGCGGTCGACGTGATGCCGCCCCCGAATGGTTCGTAACAGTTATCGATACAACGCGGAGCGTTCCGCGTTTCGGTCGGATCCTGAATCGCCTCGTGAAGTTAGGCCTTTTTCGGGAACGGATCAACCAGGATTCTCGGCATTCCCGACAGGACTCGGCGCGCGAAAAAGCCCCCCGCAG
>JANTGJ010000090.1 GCA_024762975.1 Candidatus Krumholzibacteriia bacterium | reverse complement strand
AACAGGCTGGCCTTGATATGGGCAGCCGAGTTGCCCTCGGCGTGGTCGTATCCATCGCTCCACGGAATCAGCTTGCCCAGGGCACCGGACATGTCCGAGACGACATCCGGGTCGGCCCCTTCATTGATCGTCAGCGCCGCGGTCGTGTGCGGATTGAAGACCAGGACTGCGCCTTCGGACAAGCGCAGGTCGGCCAGGTGCTGTTGCACCTGGCCGGTGATGTCCACAAAATCCGTGCGGCTGTCGGTCCGCAATTGCAGTTCGATCATGAGCGCTCCCGGCGTTCTAGAAATCGAAGTACATGGTATATTCGTACGGGTGCGGACGCCCGTTCAACGCGTTGATCTCGTCGTGTTTCAACTCCAGCCAGCGCCGGATCAGCGCCTCGGGGAACACATCGTTCCGCAGCAGATACTGATGGTCCTGTTCCAGCGCATCGAGCGCGTCGTCCAGGGATCGCGGTAGAAACGTCGCCTCCGAATGCTCGGCCGAGGGTGCATCGGCCGGTGCAAATCCGGCTGCCATGGGATCGATCTTGTTGACGATGCCGTCGATACCGGCCATCAGGATGGCCGCACAGCACAAGTACGGATTGGCCGTCAGGTCCGGCGGGCGATACTCGACCCGTCGCAACTGCGGATCGGTCACGTAACTGGGGATTCGGATCGCCGCTCCGCGATTGCTGCGACCGAACGAGCGCACCGTCGGCGCCTCGTAGCCCGGCACCAATCGCTTGAAGCTGTTCGTGCTCGGATTGGTGAAGGCGCACAGCGACGCGGCATGCGTCAGGATGCCGGCGACGTAGTGCAGCGCGGTCTCGGAAAGGGACGCGTAGCCCGCGGGATCATGAAAAACGTTCTTGCCGCCGAGGGTAAGAAACTGGTGCAGATGCCAACCACTGCCGGCATTCTCGAACATCGGCTTGGGCATGAAAGTCACCTTCAGCCCGCGCTTCTCGGCCAGGTTGAACAGGATGTATTTCGTCAGCACCGCGTGATCCCCGGTGGTGATCAGGTTGGCGAACCAGCCCTCGATCTCCTGCTGCCCCTGCGCGCCGACCTCATGGTGATGATAGCGAACCGGAATGCCGAAATCGGACATCACCGAGGACACCTCGTCCCGGAAATCGTCATACTTGTCGAACGGGTTGCAGGCGTGGTAGGCGTTGTGGAAGAACTTCTCACCACTGACGATACCGAACGAACTGTCGTTCGCGTCAGTGTTGTACTCGGCTTCCTCGAAAACATGGAACTCGTATTCCGGAGCCCAGTTGGTGCTATCGGCCACGCCCGTGTTCTTCAATGCCTCCTCGGCCTTGCGGGCGATTACGCGACCGTCCTGCGGAAACGGAGTCCGATCGGCATCGGTCAACCGCGCCTCGGCGAACATCGTCAGGGTGGGCCGGCGGCGAAACGGATCGATCGCCGCAGTATTCAGATCGGGCACCAGCACCATGTCGCTGGCCTCGACCTTCAGGAAGCCGTAGCTCGACCCGTCGAATCCGATGCCGTTCTCGCAGACGGATTCGGAGAAACGCGCAATGGGCAGCGACAGGTGATGCAGCCTCCCTACCAGGTCCAGCATCTTCAAATCGACGAATTGCACTCCCGCCGATTCGGCGTCCATCATCACGCGGGCGAAGTTGTTGTTGGACATGATCCACCTCACGAAGCATCCAGATTCATCCTACGCCGGGTTGGCAGTCAAATATATATCCCGTCCCCGCTGGGCAAAGGGGATTCGCGTCGCGAGGTACGAATTTCACGAGCGTCCTTGCCCGCCCGATTTCGGGGATCTATTTTTGGCGAACATCGATCCTTGCACCAGCCTCCGGGGCGGTTCCGTCCGAAAGGATGTTCGGTTGTCCAGCGACAAGGTGACTCTCCGCTTCCAGAACAAGGCCGTGATCTGCCGTGCCGGTACTTCGGTAGCCGCCGCGTTGTGGGAGAACGGCATCCGCGTTCTTTCGCATTCGCCCAAGTATGGGCGCGGTCGCGGCGTGACCTGCGCGCGCGGCCAGTGCACGGCCTGCCTGATGCGCATCGACGGCATTCCGAACGTCCGCGCCTGCGAGACGGCCGTCTGCGACGGAATGACGATCGAGCGGCAGGACACCGGCGCCTTCTATGGCCCGGTTCTGCAAAAGACACTCGCGACGGCGGACAGTCTCTTCCCCGTCGGATTCTACTACAAATGGTTCACCCGGCCCGCTGCCCTGAGCCGGATGTTCCTGCAGGGAATCCGCCCGCTGACCGGAGTGGGCAGGGTTCCCGATGCCCCCGCGGCGGTACGATCGCTGCCGGAAGCTGCGGATCCTCCGGCACGCCCGGCGGCGACGGAGGATCTGGGTTCCGTAGATCATATCATCGTCGGGGGTGGTCCGGCAGGCCTCGAGGCCGCCTTGGAAGCTGACGCGCCGGCCCTCGTGGTCGACGACCATCCGTCCCCCGGCGGACAGCGTGCCGCTGCCTTGCGCGAAGCATGTGAACATCTGGGTTCCCGTTTGCAGCGCTACCCGACCCTGGCTGCCGCCGACGACCGGATCCGCAGTCTGCAGGAAAAATTCAGCGAGCGCCGGGATCTGCGCTACATCGGTCACTCCCGGATTGTCGCCGGCTACCGGCCCAACGGGCTGCTGCTGCGGCACGGTTCGGAATTGGCGTCGGTGGAGTTCGCAATGCTGACCTGGGCCGCCGGCGCGATGGATGTCCTGGGCCTGTTTCCGGGCAACGACACGCCGGGACTGATCGGCCCCCGGGCCTTGTATCGACTGTTGTGCCGCGATGGCCTGCGAGTGGACGGGAAACCGGTCCTGGTGGTGGGCCACGGCCTCGATCTCTGGCTCAGCGCCGCCCTGTTGTCCGCTCGAGGCGCCCACCCGGCCCTGGTCGTCGACGGCCCGGGTGATCAAACCGAGATCTCGGCCGCGGTGGACGAAAAGTGGCAACTGGCGACGGGCATGAAGTTGGCCAGCCTGCGGACGATCAGGGCCGACCGCATATCAGCCACGCTCGTCCCGCGCCGGTCCGCGCCCGGTCCCATCAATTCGCATCTAGAACTGGATGCCGATCTCGTCGTCGTCTGCGGCGAAGGCAAGCCCTCGTTCGATGTGACCTACCAGATCGGCGTCGATTACGAGTTGGTACCCCAGGCCGGAGGTTTCGTACCCACCCGGCGCACCGAATCCGGCTACCGGGGTACGCTGCCGGACGGCGCGCCGGTAGCGATTGTCGGCGAGGCAGCAGGCACCGGCCCGCAGGTGCCCAGCGAAGGAGCCCCATCGTGAGCCATCCGAAGACCTTCCTGTGTCGCTGCGAAGATGTCACACTGGAGGAATTCCGCGAAGCCTATGGTGAGGGGTTCAGTGAACTGGAATCGCTGAAACGCTATACCGGTGTCGGTACCGGTTTTTGCCAGGGCAAGGGATGCATGAGTGAAGCGGCTGCCGAGCTGGCTCGTCTGCGGGGCATTGAGCCCGGCCAGATCCGCCTGACCACGATCAGGCCACCGGCCGAGCCGCTCACCTTCGGACAATTGGCCGCGCTGGACGAGCCGATTTTTCATGCGGCCCAGGAGGAAGAGGAATGATTCCCCTGACCCGCGAGCAGGTTCCCGCGACCGCCGACGTCGTTCTCGTCGGTGCCGGGATCAACGGATTGGCCACGGCCTATGAGTTGGCCCAACTGGGCATGAAGAACATCGTCGTGCTCGAGAAGACGTACATCGGCTCGGGATCGACCGGTCGCTGCGGCGGCGGGATCCGCCAGCAGTGGACGACCGAGGAGAACATCCGCCTGGCGCAGGAGAGCGTGCGGATGTATGAGAATATGTCCGCCGAACTGGGCTACCAGGTCTTCTTCCGACAGGGTGGCTACCTGATGGTCACCGAAAATGAGAACGATCTGCCGGCGTTGCGTGACGCGGTCGCGTTGCAGCAACGCTGTGATGTACCGACCGATTTCCTGCAGCCGCAGGAGTGCCTCGAGATCGTACCGGATCTGGATATCTCCCGGATCAAGGGGGCGACATTCTGTCCCAGGGACGGTACTGCCTATCCCTTTGCGGTGGTGTGGGGCTACGCTCGCGCCTGCCACCGCAAAGGCGTCAAGATCTACATCGGTACCACGGTCACCGACCTGAAAACCACGGAGGGCCGCATCACCGCCGTCGAGACCGACCGCGGAACGATCCAGACCCCTCTGGTCGTCAACTGCGCCGGCCCGTGGGCTCGATCGCTGGCCGCGGGAATCGGTGTCGAGTTGCCCAATCGGCAGGAGCGCCACGAGATCATGGTCAGCGAGTCGCTCAAGCCCTTCCTCGATCCGATGGTCATCTCCATCAGCAACGGCATCTATTTCAGCCAGAGCATGCGCGGGGAAATCGTCGGCGGCATCGGCGATTCCGACGAGCCCCGCCTGCCGGGTCCCAGCCGGTTCAAGACCCACAGCGGGATGCGATTCGCCGTGCGCTTTGCCCAAGCCCTGCTATCGTACTACCCCCGCGCCGCCGAAGTGCGCATGATGCGCCAATGGGCCGGGATGTATGACGTCACACCAGACCACCGTCCAATCCTCGGCGGTGTGGACGGATTGGACGGCTATTTTCACAGTTGCGGATTCAGCGGCCACGGCTTCATGCTCGGCCCGATGACCGGCAAACGCATGGCGAGATTCATCACGACCGGCCGCAGAGACGAGATCATCGAATCGCTTTCGCTGGAACGGTTCAGCCGCGGCGATATCCAGGCCGACGCTTTCGTCGTCGGTTAAACCAGGCGCTCAGCCACCCCGACCCGACCAAGGGAGCCGGCATGGACTATCAGAATTTTGACGTCGAGATCGCCGAAGGCGCCGCACGCGTCACCCTCATCGGCCCCGGCGCCCCGGACATGGGATTGCTCTGCGACGAGATGGTGAATCTCTTTCTGCGCCTGCAGGAAGACAACGCCGTGCGGGTCATTCTCTTCGTCGATGGCGACCACAGCTTCGACTACCACCACTCGTTGGACGCCCTGGCCGAAGCCCCGGGCAGCAGCGGCGGAATGGAAGTACTGGCCGTGGAGCAGGAGATCGGACGCCGCATCGTTACGCTGATCAAGGAACTCCACAAGCCGGTCATTTCGGCCACCCGCGGTGAGATCCGCCACAATGGTCTCGGATTCTACCTCGCGGCCGACGTCCGGCTGGCCGGCGAGAATGCCACCTTCACCGCCCCCGAGCTCTCGACCGGCATCGTACCGGGCTGGGGGCTGGCCCACACGCTGCCCCGCCTGATGGGTCCCGGCCGCGCGCTCGAGTTCCTGTGGAGCCGCAGGACGTTGACCGCGGCCGAGGCCTATTCCGCCGGCCTGATCGACCGAATCGTTGCTGACGATCGCTGGGAAGAGGAACTGGATTCACTGGTCGAGCGGATGCGCAGCCTCCCCCAGCCCGCGGTACATTTGACCAAATTGGGAGCGCAGCAGGCCGACTCACTCGATTTCACCTCCATGCTCTCGTTCGAGTGGGAATCCCAGCAGCAATGCTGGAACGCGCTCGAAACCGCGGAGGGCCTGACGGCCTGGCTCGAGGGCCGGACCCCGCGTCTGGACGCGGAACTTTCGCAGGAAGATGACTGATCGCCGGGATCCTGGAGAATGACGGAAAGGGACCCGCCCCCTACGGCGAGACTCAACCAAAGAAAACGGCCCCCCGAAAGGGAGGCCGTTTTTCTTGAGGACCGGGAATCCGGTCAGATCAAAACTACCGGTACAGGCTCTTGACGCCGTCCCAGCTGGCTTCGTCCGTGGCAACGGGACCGAACTGACCGATCACGGTCGTCCAGCCCTGGCCGCGGTAATCGTCGTTGACAGCGATGCCCAGAGGCAGGATCTCGCCGTTCTCATCCAGGAACGCCGGAACGGGCTCGGGCAGACTGTGGAAGAAGATTTCCTTCGTGATGATACGGGCCTCGAAGGCGTTGTCGTACGGGTCGGTCGGCTCGTAGCCGTAGTACGGCCAGTTGGCTTCGTTGGCCGACATCACCAGGACGTCGAGCTCCATGAGCGTGAAGGCACCGTCAACGACCGGCAGCGGGCTGGAAAAGCCCACCAGGAACGTCGGAGCCGACTGGACGTTGATCGCGCCCGAGCCCGCGGGGTACGTGAAGTTGTAAAGATTCAACGGGCCGTCCTGCGTCAGCTGCAGCTCGAATCCGGCAACGCCGGTATTGGTCAGGCCGGAGGCGATGCAGTAGGCGTGCAGGATCGAAATCGCGTTGACTTCGGTCGTCATCTGCGTGCCGGCGTTGTCAAAATACACGCCGACGTCCTGGGCGGTAGCAATCCCGCCAAAAGCCAACGCTGCGATCATCGTTGCGAGAACCAGCTTCTTCATGTTTCTCTCCTCAAGAAAAGATGCAAGTTTAGGAGCGTGTAGCTCCTGGGCGAAATGTTCGACCACGAAGAGTAGTATACCACGAAACAGATTCGTTTTCACAAAAAAATATTGGATTATATGATGTTTTTCAGCGCCAAACGATTGAGTTTTCCCGACGAATTTTTCGGTAATTCTTTGTGAAATATGATTTTGCGAGGAATTTTGAACACAGCAAGCTCTGAATGCAGTTTCGCAAGAATTTCCTTCTCACTGGGCGCAGCGGTATCCGTCACGGCCACATGGGCTTCAATCGCCTCGCCCAGCAATTCATCGGGCACACCCAGGACACAAGCCTCGATGATTCCCGGAATGGCCGCCAGGGCATCCTCGACTTCTCGAGACGAGACGCGATTCGCGCCGGCCTTGATCATGTTCTTGATCCGATCGACCAGAAAAATGAACCCGTCCGGGTCTTGCCGGCCCAGATCGCCGGTAAACAGTTCGCGATCACGCAGTACCCTTTCGGTCTCGTCCGGGTCGTTCCAATAGCCCTGCATGATGTTCTCACCGCGTGCGACCAGTTCGCCCACCTCACCCACATCACAAATCGAGCCGTCGGGACGCCGCAGCGTCAGCTCAACTCCCGGAATGGGCAACCCGATCGAACCGAGTTTCTGTTCCAGTCGCTCGGGTGGAACATAGGACAGGCGTGCCGAGGCTTCGGTCTGTCCGTACATCACGTACAGTTGCGCCTGGCCGGCGAAAGTTGCGTGGACTCGCCGAATCAACGAAGGTGCCATTCCGCCACCGGCCTGTGTGATCATCCGCAGCGACTCCGGCGGATCGGAAAGAAAATCGGTCTTGGCCGCCAGGATCGCATACGTCGAGGGGACGCCCGAGAAGGTGGTCGCGCCGTGCTCGCGCAGCGTCTGCAGAACCGCCTGCGGATAGGCGAAGCGGTTGTCCAGAACCAGGCTGGCGCCGACCGCGAAATGGGTCGTCAGAAGGGAATTGCCGAACGAATAGTGGAAGGGCAGGACGACCAGAGTACTGTCGCCTGGCCGCAGATCCAGGTACCCGAGAATCTGCCGCGCGTTGGCGGTCAGGTTTCCGTGCGAGAGAGTCGCTCCGCGCGGCATGCCGGTCGAACCACTGGTATACAGGATCTGCGCCAGTGCCCCGGGTTCCAGCGGCAGGTCGGGGCGAGCCGTCGAGGCCGCCTCCAACTCCTGGGCGGCCACCACCTCGATCGATCTTCCTTCACCGACCGGCGGTCCCTTGCGATCCAACACCACCAGCGAGAGATCATCCAGTCCTTCCAGGATGGCCGGCAGATCCTTGCGTACCGTCAATGCCCTCGAGACAAGGGCCCGGGCACCCGAATCAGCCAGCAGGGCGCGGTGGGTATGGGCCTTGTTTGCACTGCTGAGCGAAACGACACAGGCGCCGGCCTTCTGGATACCGAATAGGCCGCAAATGCACTCGATCCCGTTGTCGGCCAGCAGTCCGACCCGATCGCCGGGCTCGATGCCGCGCTGGATCAGCACTTGGGCCAGCTGATTGGATTGCTCCTCGATCTGTCCATAGGTCCATTGACGGTCGCCATGGACCAGCGCCACCGAATCGGCGGCATCGTCCGCGGAATGTTCCAGTAGATGATGGACGAGACGGGATTCCGGGTGCATCGATACCCTCCCGGATTCCGATCAGGCGGCTTGTTTACGAGTGATGAATCCGACCAGATTCGAAATCGAATCCAGATTCTCCGGTACCAGCTCGTCGTCCTCGACAGCGAGTCCGAAATCCTGTTCGAGGAAAGCGACCAGTTCCATCACGCCAACCGAGTCCATGATTCCCTCGTCCAGCAGCGAGATGTCGTCCCCGCGCAGGGGCTCGGCGTCACCGAAGAGGAAATTTTCGATGATGTAATTGCGTACGGCTTCCCTTGTATCCATTTCCCTACTCTCCATTGATGGTTCTTTTCTCAAGTGCGGCGTTGGCGCCGCTCAATCCCCCCGCCAATTCAACTCGTCCGGCGTCAGACGCAGAGAAGCCAGGCGATGCTCGAAACCCGGGCCGAAATCCTTTTCCAGAACGCGCCCACTGAGCAAGCCAACAAAGGCCTGATTGTCCCGCACACTGGTCATCCGTCCCGCCTGCCATTTGCGCACCAGCGCCGGCAGTCGCTGCAGATTCCAGACGTCATGGTTCAGCGAAGTGTCGGATTCCAGGTGTTCGGCCACCAGTTCCCGTCCCCGGGCTCCTGCGAAACTGGCGCTGTCCGGGGCCCGGTAGGGCTGTTTGGGCCTCTGAAGAATATTGGCCGGCAACAAATCCGCAACACTCTTTTTCAGTATCGCCTTCTCGTTCAGCGACTGTAGCTTCAACGATGCCGGAATTTGTGCCGCGTACTCGGCCAGGTGATGGTCCAGGAACGGGAAACGCCCCTCGACCGAGTTGCCCATCAGCATGCGGTCGCCCTGGGAGCTGAGCAGGTAGCCGGACAGAAACGTGGTCATTTCCAGAAACTGGGCCCGGGCCACGGGGCCGTAACGATCGAAATCGCTCGGCAGCCAGTGCAACAGGCGACCTGCGGCCTCCCCGGCAGCGGCCGCCTCGACACCCCTTGGGGCCAGGAAATTCACCAGCGGGCTGGTATTCTTCCAACGGGGCCGGTGCGAAAAAAATGGATCATCGGGCGCGTCCAGCCCCGCACCGTAGAACCGCCGCAGGAATTCCGGCGGCGATTGTTTCAGGTAGGGATACAATCGCGTCAACAGGGCCGGACGTCGCAGTGAGTCGGGCTGCCGGCTCCAGAAACTCCTGACTTTCGCCTCGCGAAAAATATTGTAGCCGACGAAGACTTCATCCGCGCCCTCACCCGTCAGCACCACCTTGAAATTCTCGGAGCGGGCCAGGCCGCTGAGCGCATGCAGGGGCGCCGGTGCCGTGCGCAGGATCGGGGTCTCGGTCTGCCAGACTACATCGGCAAAACGCTCGGCGATGTCCTGGGCATCGACCTTTACCGTGACATGCTCGGTTCCGATGTGCTCGGCCATGGCGTATTGCCACTCGGTCTCGTCGAAGTCCGGATCGGAAAAACCCACAGAAAACGTTTTCAGGTGATGGTCGGTCTCCGAGTGGATCAGCGCCGCGGTGGCGGAAGAGTCCAGCCCGCCGGAAAGATAGGCGCCGACCGGTACATCGGCCCGCAACCGGATGACGGCGGCATCGACCAGGAGGCGGCGGATCTCCTGCCGGTGCTTTTCGGCCTCCGCCTTCTCGACGTGTCGATGGTCGTCTGCAGCAGAGCGAAATTCGGGCTGCCAGTAGCAACGGATGCTCAGCCCCGGCGGCAGGGGAGCCGGCGCAGAATTCCCGTGCCGGTTCGCTTCCCAGATGGCGGTATGCCCCGGCGGCAGTTGCGCCACGCCCTCGAAAGCGGTGGCCGGCGCCACGTTCACCCAGTAGGTAAAGACTTCGGCAACGGCCGTCGCATCCAGCGCCGGCTCGAAACCGGGATACGCCCGCAAGGCCTTGATCTCGGATCCGAAGAGCAGACGGCCGTCCTGTTCGGCAACAAAGAGCGGGCGGATACCGAACCGGTCGCGCGCCAGGAAAAGCCGGCGTTCCCGGCGATCCCAGATCGCAAACGCGAATTGTCCGTTGAATCTTTCGACACAGCGCTCGCCCCACTGCTCGTAGGCATGGACGATAGCCTCGGTGTCACTGCGGGTGCGAAAGACATGCCCCAGCCCTGTCAGCTCGGCAGTCAGTTCGGGATAGTTGAAGATCTCGCCGTTGAAGGTGATCCAATAGCGGCCGTCCTCGTTGCACAGCGGTTGCTGTCCCGAGACCAGGTCGATGATGCTCAGCCGCGCATGCCCCAGGAAGGCATGATCATCGCGCCAGGCGCCGAATTCGTCGGGCCCACGGTGCCGCATCACGCCGATCATCCGCTCGGGGGTCTCGAAAGGCAGGTCGAGTGGCGCCTCCAGCGCCACGACTCCGCAGATTCCGCACATGGTTTCGTTCCCTCCGGTCCTTCCGGCGAGCTCAGACCCGGCCCAGTTCCGCCAGGTAGCTCCGCACTTTCTCGATACATTCCCCGGGCGTGGCGGCCAACGACCAGCGCGCATTCGATGCCGATCCATTCAGGAATTCGGCCCCGGGATCGAAATCCAGCAATACGACCGGGCGCTCGAAGCGCAGTGCCAGTGCGATCTCGCTGAGCGTTCCTCCCGAACCACGGCAGGCGACGACCACGTCGCTGGAAAGTACATTGATGATATTGCGCCCGGCCCCCATGCCGGTGGGCAAGACCAGGTCCAGTCCCCGCGCCGCTTCGGACGGGTCGTCATCGAACAGGACGCCGACCGTCAGACCACCGGCTTCGGATGCCCCGGTCACTGAAGCCTGCATCACGCCCGTGGGCCGTCCCCCTGAAAGCAGCACCCAGCCATTCTCGGCAATCAACTTGCCGAGTTCACGTGCACCGGCCGCCGTCGCCTCGTCGACCTGTGAGCCTCCCATGACTCCCACGATGGTTCGTCGCATCCGCTTCTCCCTTGAACAGTTTCCAGTGTCGGGAAGCGCCAATATACAAACGGACCGGCGTGCTGTACACACCGGTCCGCGCTATCAGGGTCCATATAGATCAGGCTTTTTGGGCCATGAGCACCTTACCCAGGTCCTGCCGCGAGAACACGAAGCCCAGATTGGGATAGGACTGGACCGCCTCCGGTACGCTGGTTCCGCGCTCATAGAGCATGACGACATCGGCCGATTGCGTAGCCAGGTACTTGGTCAACCGGTCGATCTGCTGCGCCGTCAGGCACTGCGGATCCACGAGAACGAGCTCAACGGACTCGCTACCGGCGCCCTGGTTGAAGTACGCGTCCATGGGAAACAGCTCGTGACCAAAGTGTTTCAGCAAGGTCTCGACCCACTCGCGCCGGTCCTGGTCCGTGGTCACGACGCAGGAGATACGCTTCTCGATGGCTTCGGGAAGAGCATCGGCAGCCCGGCCGGCTCCGGAAATGGCCATGAAGGCCGCCATGTCCTCCATCTTCTGGTCCATGCTCAACAACGCGCTCTGGAATTGCTCATTCGAAATGCCCGTGGTCGAGATCAGCCGCGAAAGATTCTCTTCGGTGGCCGGTGCTTCGAAGTTGCCGCCGTGGATGCAGGCCAACACGTCGGCCATCGCCACCAGCGCCGTCAGCGTGTTGCCTTCTTCGCAGGCGTTCTTGACATCGTGGTGGTAGCGGGCGGCGTCGGAGAAGGCCTCGGGCAGACCCCAGAACTGGATCAGGCCCTGACCGATCTGGGCGTGCGTAAAGCCGGTGGCATCGCGCTCGAGCTGCATGATGTCCCCTTCGGCCTCCATGATCTCCTTGTATTTTTCCGGAACGGCCGAAGCCAGGACGTAGGCACCGATGTCGTGCATCAAACCGGCGATAAAGGCCTCTTCCGGATCCGTTCGCCGGTTCGCATATGGCGCCAATGACTGGCAGGCCACCGCATTGGCCATGGCATGGCTCCAGAATCCCTCGACGTCCAGGTTCTGCGTCATCTTGCGCAGCACCTCGACCGAGCCAAAGCCCAGAGCCAGATTGCGAACCCCGGTAAATCCCAGCATGACCACGGCACGACTGATCGTCGTGATTTCCTGCGGTACCCCGTAGAACGAGGAGTTGACGAGCTTCAGCACCTTGCCGGCCAACGCCTGATCCGAAGAAAGGACCTTCGTCACGTCATTGGCCGAGGATTTCTCGTCGCGCATTACCGCCAGCAGTTTCTGCGTCACCTGTGGCATGGGTGGCAGGTTGCGCATGACGGTCATGATGCGGGCTTTCAGGATATCTCTGCTCATCATCCTCTCCTGGACGAACCGCGGACCGGAGGCGCCGATCGCGCTCCGGTGAATCGCCTTGTACGGATTCCTTCGGCAACAGAGAGGGTTTCTTTACCGCAGAATAAAGTTACTTCAATCCACGCCGGAGTTTCGATCCGAAGCGATCGTGGACCTGGTCCAGCACATCATCGATGCGGCCATCGCGTACCTGGGTCGGATCGTCGAAGAGGGTGGGCTGCACCTCGCGGTGACGGCCCAGGTTCGAGGCCGTGATTCCGACCAGTCGCAGCGGCCGTCCACCCCGGGCGGCATGATCCAGGAAGAGACGTCGGGCGACGCGACGCAATTCGGTCCCCGAGTGGGTCGGCTCGTCCCAGGAAAACGCCCGCGTATAGGTACTGAAATCGGGATAGCGATATTTCAGCGTCAGGGTCCGAGCGAAGAGCGAATCCGCTCGCAAACGCCGTGCAACCTTGTCCGCCAGATAGTAGATCACACTCAGCAAGTCGTCCGGATCGCCGATATCCTCACTGAACGTGGTTTCGTTGCCGATCGAACGAGCCCGTGAAGTCGGAATCACCGGACGTTCGTCCCGGCCGACGGCCAATAGCAACAGATGGCGCACCGAATCGCCGAATCTCGCCACCAGTTCGTCTTCCGGAAATTCCAACAGGTCCTGCACAAGTCGAATTCCAGCCTCGTTCATGGCACGCTGCATCACCTGGCCCACGCCCCACAGCTTGCCGATCGGCAAACCGGCCAACCGGTCGCGGGCCTCGGCGGCTGGAATGACCGTAAATCCGTCCGGCTTTTCCAGGTCGCTGGCCAGTTTGGCCAGGAATTTGTTCGGCGCCACACCGACCGAGGCCACCAGGCCGACCTCGTCCAGGATCCGGCGCTTCAACCGCAGGCCGATCTCGACGGGGGAACCGAAGAGCCGCCGGCAGCCTGTAACATCCAAAAAGGCCTCGTCGATCGAGAGAGGCTCTACCTGCGGTGTCACTTCCCTGAACAAGTCGAAAACCGAGCGCGAAATCTCGGCGTAGCGGTTCATCCGCCCGCGCAGGAAAACACCGTCCGGGCACAACTGACGGGCACGGGCAGCCGGCATGGCGCTGTGGACCCCGAATCGGCGCGCCTCGTAGCTGGCCGCCGAAACGACCCCCCGCCCCTCGGGCGTACCACCGACGATGACGGGTTTTCCCCGCAGCGACGGATCATCCAGTACTTCGACCGACGCATAGAAGGCGTCCATGTCCACGTGCAGAATGGCGCGGTCGCGGGGCCCGAATTCCGCCGAGGCAGTCACTCCTCGACCCGCAGACTTCGCTCGAGATACTCCAGCTGCTGTTCGAGTTCTTCATTGTGCGTGCGATTCGAGGTCGTCGCAGGCAAGGGACGCCACTGGGGCGATGCCGCGGCCAGGGCCTGCCGCAACTGCCAAAACCGCTCGAACTTGCGTCCATTCAGGGACCGCAGGGCCTGGAGTTGCGCGTCACTGAGCCACTCGGATCGGGCAATTCCGGCGACTGCGGCCGGCTCGACCCGCCAC
Source organism: Candidatus Krumholzibacteriia bacterium (assembly GCA_024762975.1). GTDB lineage: Bacteria > Krumholzibacteriota > Krumholzibacteriia > LZORAL124-64-63 > LZORAL124-64-63 > JANTGJ01. The sequence goes on along the minus strand of JANTGJ010000090.1, from coordinate 1,535 downwards.
TGTCCCAGCAAGGACAGATCCAGCACCGTAGCGACCTCGGCGCGACTCAAAGAATCGGTGGCTTCGAGCTCGCGTTGCAATCGCAGTGGATTGTCGTAAAGGCGATTGCCGATCCCCTCGAGGGTCGGATCCTCGATTCCCCGCGCGGCCAACTCGGCCAGCACCGGCCGATCCAGGCGATAATTCAGTTGTCGCGCGACACGCTGATCGAAGACGTTGTCGACCACCGACAGCAGGACCAGGGCCAGAACGCCCGCCATGATCGGAGTGGCCACCCAACCGGTGCCGATCTCTCCCAACACACGGAAGCGAATCTGACTGGCTCCGCGATACAGACTGATGCCGAGGATCGCCCCCACGACGGCTTGGCTGCTGCTGACCGGCACCAGCGGGATCGTCGGCAACCCATGGCTTGCCAGAAACTGCTCGAGCCCTTCTGAAGCGAAGAGGAACAACGTGATCGATTGCGCCAGCACCACGACCAGCGCCGACACCGGCGAGAGCTTGACCAACCCGCCGCCCACGGTTTTCATCACACGCTCCGAATAGGTAAAAACGCCCACGGCGATGGCCAACGAGCCCAGAAAAAACAACTGCTGCACCCCGGTGATCGCCAGTCCCGACCATTCGAGATCGTGGAACGGATTGTCGGGCACGAAAACCCCCATCACGTTCGCGATATTGTTCGCGCCCAGCGAGTAGGATCCGAAGGCACCGACCAGCAGCATCCCCCACCGGGTCCAGGCGTCCAGTCGCAGCAGGTGCGGTCGGATCCGCAGAATGAATGCCCGGAAAGCCATGAACAGCAACACGGCGATCGATCCGGACAGGACCGGGCACACGACCCAGGTGGAGACGATTTTCGTCAGCGAGGAATAGTCCGTGACCGAGGAGGAGTAGATGTTCCAGCCGAGAATCGCTCCGACAATGGCCTGACTGGTTGAAACGGGCAAACGGGCGCGGGTCATCCAGAACGTCGTCAGCGCTGCGGACAATGCCACGGTGAACGCGCCGGCCAGCGTGTTGACGGCGCCCAGCCGCCCCAGGGTATGTGCCGCTCCGGCGCCACTGAGGGTCGCGCCCAGGATGACGAAGATGCCGCAGACCAGGGCCGCCACTCTGAACCCGACCATCCGCGTACCCACGGCCGTGCCGAATACGTTGGCTGCATCGTTGGCACCCAGGGACCACCCCAGGAAGAGCCCGCTCGAGATAAATACCAGGACTTCCATATCGCGCTCAAATTTTCCGTTTGATGGCGTAGATCGCCAGACGGTCGGCCACTTCCTCGGCGCGATCGGAGACCTTCTCGACATTGTGTGCGAAATAGCGCAATTGCGACTGATGCGCCAGATCCAGATCCATACTGAAGATTGTGCGCTTGAGATGATCGCTCAGCTCGTCGGCTTCCTTTTCGAAATGATGCACCTTGAAGAGATTGTCCTTCACCGACTCCGCATCCCGGAAGAAGGCCCGAGCCGACACGAGTACCGCCTCGCCGGACTGGTAGCAGGCCTCGACCAGTTGGGCGAAGA
>JANTGJ010000089.1 GCA_024762975.1 Candidatus Krumholzibacteriia bacterium | reverse complement strand
AGGTCGAAGTTCAGGCCCACGTCAATCGAGGCGCTGTGCGCGATGTCGCCGCTCAGCTCGCCGGCCTCGTAGCCGCGCAACATGCCGCGGGTGTCGTTGTAGTCGCCCAGCCAGTAGCGATGTTGGCGCGGCAGTGGTTTGTCTGCCTGGCGGTGCCTCGCGCTCACGACCCACTGGTTGCCCAGCGGATCGATACTCCGGTACCGGGCGTCCAGTCGCAGGTCCAGGTAATCGACAATTCCCTCCCCGGGCGCCGATCTGCTCATGCCCGCCAGCCGGTCCAGGAATGCTGCGTTCTCGGCGCGCCACCAGGCGGCCGTCCCCTGCATCCTCAACGGTCCCCACTGCAGGTCGGCGCCGACCGATAGACGCTTCGTATCCATTCCCTCGGCGCGACGAATCCCATTCGGCGACGGGTCCTGCCCGAAAACATTCCACCGCACCTGCTGGCCCAGCGGCCGCTCCTGATCCATGCCGCCAGCCAGCCAAATCGAACTCTCGCGCCCCAGTTGCGCGACCAGGCGCGCCCGTACATTGCGCGTCTCGAAGTAATGGTTGGGATCACTTCCGTAGATCAGCGAGCTGAACGAGCGGGTGAAACGGCGACCATCGCCGGCGAATCGCTTCCCGCCCAGGCGCGCACTCAGCCCCAGGTTCAGCAACGTGTACTCGCGCCCCCGACCCAGGTCGCCGCGCAGACGCCAGCGACGCTTGATCAACGGCCAGGTCAGCCCCGCGGCAGCTACCGGGCGCTGGTTCCCGAACGAGTATCCGGCCTGCATACGGTATACCGGGTGGTTGGGGCCTACCTTCTGCAATGTCCAGCCGAAGCGCACGACCGGACCTTGCGCGCGATTGAACTCGGGAAGCTGCAACCAATGCAGGTGGCTGCGCCACAGCGTACCGGCGACCATTTCGTCGATCTTCAACTCGCCGATCGCACGCAGTGAATCGACCTCGAATTCCTGCAGACCGAAACCGGCGATGGGCTCGGGCACCTCGGCCTGCCATTCATCGGCGAGGGTCTGCCAGAAGTGATCGAGACTGTCGGCCGAGGCCTCTTCGCTCATCCAGAATGACGCGGTATCGCCGCGGGCGGAACCGTCCGGCGACTGGGCCGGAGCCAGCGCGGGCAGCAACAACAGAAGCAGAGCGCAGCGTAGCATCACTCGCTCCCTTCGAGATCCGACTCACGAACGGTGCCGTTGATCACATGATCCTTCACGACCAAACGCAACTCCAGGGTGGCCGGCCAGTCGGGAATGGGCAGGTTGCGCAGCACGGCGCGGGCGTGGATCTCGTCGGCAACCCAGTAATCGCCCACCTTTTTCTGGGTGATGCGCAGGAAGGGCACGGCTTTCAGGAACAGCGGCACCGGAACCGCGTCGGTGTAGCGGGCCTCGATGCGGCGTAGCACCAGGTCCGTGTAGTCCACCCACACCGTACCCGAGGGCAGTGCCTCGAAGCGATTCTTCGGAGCAAATCCGATACGGTAGACCACGTTGTTGCCGACCAACGCGCGATCTTCCAGTTCGTAGTGATACTTATCGCCTGTCTCGGCGTCGAACGGCGTAGCGATACTGAGACCCTGGCCGATGTCGAACCACTCGGCCTTCATCTCCTGGTCCTGTTTCTTGTCCTTCTGATCCTTGTCCTCTTGTAGTTTCCCGTCGCGGTACTTCCGCTCACGTTCCCACAGGACCACGCTCTGGATGGCCGAACCGCGCTCGACCCGCTGCCGTTCCGCCGTCTCGTAGATTGTATAGTCGTCGCAATCGGGTTCTTGCGATTCATGGGCGATCATGGTCATCAACTGCGTGGATTCGTGCGTGCGAATTCGTGCCTCGTCCGCTTCGAGGCGCTCGGTGATGGCGCGGATGATTTCTTCGACACTGACCCGCTCGGCCGTGACGGCCAAGGTGTCGAAATCAGCGGATCCGAAGGAAAATGTGTCTCCTTCGGCGAGGTAGGTGGAGGGCGATTCCTGAGCCCGAGTGTTCGTTGCAGTAGAAACCACGCACAGTAAAAGTCCGATCGTAGCGATCGTCTTCATCTTTTCCTCCATCCCGATCCAGCCGGGCGGATCCGGCCCAATCCTCGGGCGGCCGCTCCGTCTGGAACCCCTGTTTTTCAGCTTCATGGTACGCTTCGGGTCGCGCGGAACCGTTTCCGGCCCCGGTTCGAGTCGATGCGCCCGGCTCGATCGGGTACGATCCCGATCGCAAGCCGCATTCCGCGTACCGGTGGACAACCGAAGCGACGCCTGAAAGCGCCGCCGGACACCTACTCCAACGTGTGGCGTGCCGAATGGTTTCCCGACTGCATGGTGACATGTCCACAGGCACCCGTAAACCTTTGGCCACGTTCGGACAAGACCTGTCGCGACAAGGGTTCCTGTAGTCAAGTTTCCTCTCCCCCTGCCGATGAGAACTCAGTACCTCATACCGACCGAAAGCCGGGGCCATGCCCCCGTGGAGTTGTTTTTGCGTAACTTGTTAAAACATACCAGGTTGCAATACATATTGATGCTTGCCATCCTTGCAGTCTCGCTCGTCCTGCCATTGCTGACCCTGGTGGGAGTCCAGTTCGGCTCCGAAGTCCCTGGTGGTCCCGGCCTGCATTTCGCGCACGGAGTCCTCGGTCAACACCTCGTCCGCCTGGATATCGCCACCCTGGGGATCACCTTGTTCATCGCCGCTTTGGCGATCGGATATCTTGCTGTCGCCAACAGTCGCTTTGTCCTGCTGCTGGGCGCGACCATTGTACTGTCCGGCCTCGTGACCGGCATTCAGATTCTCCCACCGAACCCTGCGGGCACCTCTGCGGCAGATACGGTGTGGGTCACTGCGATCAGCCGTTTCACCGTTGCGCTGTTCTTCCTCGTCGGCGGTGCGATGTTTCGCTTCAGTCACGTTCGAGGACGTATCTCCGGGCTCTTCCGGATGCTCGCCCCCGGTGTTCCGTTGCTGTTGACCGCCTGGCTGGCAATGGCTCATGGGCCGCGGCCGGCGGCGGACGAAATCTACCGCCTGAATCTGGCCACCCTCGCTTTCTATGCCTGCACCGGCCTGATGTTCAAATCCAAGGCCAGCTACGCGCGTTTGCGTCTCTTCGGACAAGGGGCACTGGGCGGACTGATCCCGTTGGGTCTCGGGCAGATCGGTTTGACCTTCCTGGTCGAGACGCCGATGGACTCGGCTTACCAGATCGCGGTCCTGCTTCAGTGGTTCGCGTTCATGCTTCCCGGGGGCGGTCTGATCGTCGACACGCTGAATGCCGTCCATGCCCGAGGACTGGTCCGTGAGCGTCGCTACTTGCGCTCGGTCATCGACTCGATCCCGCACTACATCTTTGCCCGCGACACCGAGGGTCGTTTCACCCTGGTCAATCGTGCGGTCGCCGATTTCTACGGCATGAAGGTGCACCAGGTCGAAGGGCGATACCTTGCCGAGATTCACGAGGACCAGGACCAGGCCGAGCAGTGGCTGGCCGAGGACCGGCAGACCTTCGAGCTCGGTCAGGACTGGGTCGTTCCGACCACGACGGCACGCGCCGCCGACGGTGAAAAAATCTGGATCCGCGCGTTGAAGAAGCCCCTGCCGATCGAACCGGGCCGTCCGCCCGAGGTACTCGGCGTCTCGATCGACATCAGCGACGAAAAGCGCGCCCAGAAAGCGCTCGCCGAGCAGATGGCAATGGAGAAGGCAGCTTCGGAGATCCACGAGGCCTTCGCGTTGTGCACCCCGGAGAATTTCGCACACAACATGAATACCATCCTGGGTGTGCTCGCGCGATTCCTACAGTCCAACCGCGCTTTCGTGTACCGCTTCGACGAGGAAGGACACCTGGCTCATCTGGTCCACTCGTGGACCGCGGTTGAACCTTCCGTGGCCTCCGGGTGTCCGCCGGTCATCCGGCGGGAAGACATGCGTTGGCTCGTGCGCCGCTTCGAGACCGACGTCCCGGTCTGTCCCGGCACGCTTGGAGGCCTGCCGGACGAAGCCGAGCCCTTCCGTGAAGTATGGGATCGCCCCGCCGAGACCGGCTTCCTGGCCGTTCCCATTTTCCATCAGGGCAACCTGTTCGGTTTCGTCGGCCTGGACTCGGATCAGAGACGACGCTGGGAACACAAGGAGCTGGGCGTCATCCGCATGGTGATCGACATGTTCATCACCATCTGGTCCAAACACGAGGTCGAGCGCTCACTGGTTCTGGCCATCGAGGCCGCCGAGGCCAGCAACCGCGCCAAGACCGAGTTCCTGGCCAACATGAGCCACGAAATCCGTACACCGCTGAACGCGGTACTGGGCATCACCGATCTGCTGCTCGAGCTGGATCCGACGACGATGCAGCATCAGTACCTGGGCATGATCCAGACTTCGGGCGATGCGCTGCTGACGTTGATCAACGATCTGCTGGATCTGGCCAAGATCGAGTCCGGGAAACTGGAACTGGATCCGCATGAAGTCGACCTGCAGGAGCTTGTCGACGAGGTCGTCAATCTTTCGGCGATCAATGCGCAGGCCCGCGGCCTGGAACTCATCGCGCGACTGGGTGACGGCGTCCCGCAACGCGCGATGGTCGATGGCACGCGCCTACGCCAGGTGTTGCTGAACCTGATGAGCAACGCGATCAAGTTCACCAAGGAAGGCCACGTGCGGCTGGACATCGAGACCGAGGCCGGCGACGAAGGCAAACCGCGGTTGCGTCTCAGCGTGCGGGATACCGGCATCGGTATCGATCCCGCCGGGCTGCGCAGAATTTTCGAGAAATTCACGCAGGCCGACGCCAGCACCACCCGCAAGTTCGGCGGAACCGGGCTGGGTCTGAACATCTGCCGCCAGCTCGTCGACTTGATGGGAGGCAGGATCAGCGCCGAGAGCGAACCCGGCGCGGGTTCGACATTCCACTTTACGCTGCCGCTGGTACCGGCCGAGGGAACTCCGACCAAAACACCGAAAGCAAGCGGCCAGGTGTTGCTGATCAGCGGCTTCGAGGAGAGTGGACAAGTACTCGCCGAACGGATCCAACGACTCGGCGCACGCTGTACCCGAGTCACCGATCGAATCGAGGCCGAGCGCCAACTGGCCCGCATGGAGCACGATCCCCACGCCAACTGGTCGACGATCCTGGTCGACTCCGAATTGGAGCCGCAACTCCGTTCGGCCCTGGACCGCGCCCTGATCACCGCGCCGACACGGCCTGCGCTGGTACTGATGAGCAACATGTCCGAGGCCCGGCGCGAACTCGATCTGGAGTCCCGCGGAATCCGCGACGTGCTGCCGCGGCCCGTGCTGCAGCCGCAACTCGTGCGCGTGCTGCAAACGGACCAGGAGGCAGGACTGGCTGCAACAGCTCTCGACGCCGCTCAGCGTACCGAATCGTCGGCACCGTCGAATCCGTCCTTCCCGCGAGGCCCGGAGGATCTCAGCACACAAGCGCACATCCTGCTGGTCGAGGACAACGTCTTCAACCAGAAGGTCGGCATCGGCATTCTCGAACTGCTCGGCTGCCGCGTGTCTGTCGCGGACAATGGCCGCGAAGCGGTGGAACTCTGTGCCGAAACCGACTTCGACTTGATTTTCATGGACTGTCAAATGCCGGAAATGGACGGCTTCGAGGCGACGAGGCAGATCCGCTCCGCCCAGGGCGAGGGCCGCCACGTTCCCATCATCGCGATGACCGCCAATACCATGCAGTCGGACAAGGATGCCTGCTTCGCCGCCGGCATGGACGACTTCCTGAGCAAACCCGTCGGGCGGGCAGTGCTGGCAGCGGTATTGGAGAAGTGGCAGATGATTCCGGCGGGATCGTCGGCGTAGATTTCCGGTTAACGGGCGCGGGCCAGGTACTGGCGCAGTTCATCCGCCGACAGCGTGTTCAGGAAACTTCCACAACACAGTCCCGCCGTGTTGGCCTGCTGCGCACCGTGTCGGTAATCGACCAGGCGCGCCGCCCGGTGTGCATTGGGACTGATCACCATCTTCACGCCCATTTCCTGCGCCAGCAGACACTTCGACCAATCGACGGGCAGCCGCGAAGGATTCGCGTTCATCTCGACCGCGGTTCCGCCGGCGGACGCGGCATGCAGTACCCGCTCGAGATCCAGGATCCCGTCATCCCGGCGCAGAATCCAGTCTCCCACCGGCAGACCCAGAATGGTCACGCCCGGGTGTGAGGCGATCCGGGTGACCAACGCCGTACGTTCTTCGAAGGTCAGGTCCACGGTGTCGGGGAATGAAACGATCACGTAATCGAAGACTTTCAGGGTCTCATCATCCAACGGCAATTGCCCTCGCGGTCCCGCGTCGATCTCGACTCCCTGAAACAGGTCCAGATGTGGCAGTTTGCTGTGGAGTTCATCCACCTCACCTCGCTGGTAGCACACGGCCTCGAGGTCAAGCCCATTGCAATGAACCGAGCTCTGGAAATGGTCGCTGATCCCCAGGTACTCCAGACCGATCTCGGCAGCGATTTCGGCCATCTCGGCGATCGAATGGGTGCCGTCGGTGTAGTTGCTGTGACTGTGCAGGATGCCGCGGATATCGCAGGGGCGAACCGGATCATGGTCCGTCGAATGGCTCAGGTCGGTCAACTCGGTCAACGTGAACTTGCCGCGACTATCGGGGGCGGGCGACTCGTGCGCTTCGGTACCGGTTTCGTCCGAGTCGCTTGAGTTGGAGTCGTTGGGGCTCGAGTCCGGAGCGCCATGGGCGCGTCCATCGTTCCAGTCGCTGTACAAGTTGGTCTCCGACGCTTTGGGTCTTCCCGGGTTGTGTCTTGAGTCTGCAGTTCAGGGTAAGAGCAGTCCCGATAGACCGCAACCTCCGCTCCCGAACGAGGAACGAAGGTTGCTGCTTTTGCTTCGTGTTCGAGCGAGGCCTAGAAGGCGCCCCACTTCTGCTTGCCGGGCAGGTAGTAACTCGGCAGCAGGAAGCGGAACATGCGGGCCAGGCCGCGCGCGCGCTCGGTGCGCAATTCGCTGTCCTCACCCAGTTCGCTCAGACCCTCGTCGAAGAGATCGGCGAACAGGGCGTCGGCGGCCTCGGAGCGCTCTTCCTCGGTGGAGAATTGATCGCGGATGCCGTTCAGTTCGCCATAGTCGAGGAAGTAGCCGCCACAGGCCGGACACTCGTCGACGGCGACCTCGCGCTTCACCGACGCGAAGTGCTGAATCATTTTCTGACCTTCGCAATGCGGGCATTCGCGCTTGCGCAGACGATCGACGATGACCGTCTCATCACGCTGCACGTGGATCAGGTCTTCACCGAGCGATTCGTGTGGCTCGTCTACCTTCTTCAACTCCATCCAATCGAACCAGATTCCGCCGCAGCCGCCAACACAGGCGTCGACCACGATGCCCTGAACCTGGATTTCCTTCATCTGATTTCCACAAGCGGGACAGTTCACGAGATCCCTCCCCAAGAGTTTACGAACGATCGGTTTCCAATCGTTGATATCGGCAGGTTGAGACCCAGGCTTTACCGATACGTGGTGTCCGTCCTGCGTCTCTGCGCTACCCGCGCGCGCCGATGCAGGCGCGACAGATCGGGTGCATGAGAGCGGGCTCGTGGAACCCCCTGCGAAGTGACTGGTAGGGCTCGGAGCGCCAAATCCACAGGGTATCGCTCCCGATACTCAGACCGTGATCACCTTTTCGGCGGCCCACTGCTCCTCGATGATATCCTTCATGCCGCCCGCTTCGCCGACAGCCAACTCATCGTAGAGATCGAAGAAGTTCAGACACGTCGTGCAGACGATCAGGCGCACTCCCTTTTCCGCCAGCGACTCCAACTCCTCAAGCACCGGTGAGCCCTTCACCGCCAGTTTGACTCCGTCGGCATAGAAGCAGATCGACTCGGGCAGGCGATCGTCCAGGTCCAGCAGATTCAGTAGGCTGGAGGCCAATTTGTGGGTCAGGATCGAGTCGCCCTGCCCCATGCCGTCGTGGTTGAAAATGATCACGTATGGAGACTTGTCATTCATTCTGATTCCCCCCGGTGCTGTTGATCGGTTTGGATTGCGCACGAAGCCGGAAGTCCTGCGCGCGTACTATTCGGACCTCGTCAATAGAGCTCATACCAGACCAGCCTCCCGTCCAGGCCACCGTTGCGCAGCGGCATCTTCATCGAGGCCTTCAGGCCGACGCTCTTGATCAACTCCCGGTCACCGAAGTAAACGAACGCCTGGCAGCCTTCGCATTTCTGCTTCAGGAAATCGCCGAATTCTCCCATGAAGGCGGCCATGTCCTCGCCGGCTTTCAGGCGAATTCCGTAGGGCGGATTGCAGACGATCAGCGAGTCCTTGATCGGAGGCAGATCGCGGAAGTCCATCGTCCGGACGCGCAGCTCGTCGCCGCCGGGGATACGCGCGTTGTTCTTGCGCGTCTTCTCCACGGATTTCTTGTCGATGTCACTGCCCTTGATCAACCCGCCTCGCACGAGTTTGATTTTGTGCTCTTCGCTGAGCTTTACCTTGACCCAATCGCGGCGATCGTAGTCCGGCAGCATCATGAAACCGAACTTCTTGCGCAGGATATTCGCCGGGATGTTTCCCGCCTTCAGCCAGGCCTCGCTCAACAGCGTTCCCGAGCCGCACATCGGATCGTAGAGCGGCTTCTTGCCGTCCCAGCCGGCGATGTCCAGGATCGCCGCGCCCAGTGTCTCCTGGATCGGTGCCTCGACCGCGTCCTGACGGTAGCCCCGCCGATGCAGGGAACCACCCGAACAGTCGATGCTGATCGTGACCTGGTCTTCGAAAATATGCACGTTGATCCACAGGTCCGGGTCGTTCGTGTCGATGTTCGGCCGCGCGTTGCGGTAGCGCTTGCGGAACATATCGACGACGACATCCTTGACCTTCAGCGAAGCGAAGTGGCTATTGTCGATGCCGCTGTACGAGACATTGGCGAACACGGCAAGGGTCTGGTCCAGCCGCATGATATTGGTCCAGTCGACCCTTTTCGCGCCCAGGTAGAGTTCCTCGCCTGTCTTGGCCTCGAAGCGAATCAATGGCGCCAGCACGCGCGTCAGCAGCCGGGACCGATAGTTGATCCGGTACAGCGTCGGCAAATCAGCGGTGAACTCCAGGCCGCGCGGCACGATCTTGATGTCGCTGGCACCCAGCCCCTCCAGCTCACGCGCACCCAGTTCCTCCAGGCCTCCGGCGATCTGTCCGAAGAAGCGTTTTTCCGTCTGATACAGGAACATTTTCAGCCTTCCGTGCGGTCGTCTTTGATCATGAGAATGTGGTCGATGCCGCACTCATCGAAAATTTCGCCTTCCCGACGAAACCCGAAACCGGCGTAGAACTCCTCGAGGTAAACCTGTGCGTGCATCTTCAGGCGGCGGGCACCCTGACGCTCGGCCTCGGCCAACAGGAATTCAACGATCTGCTTGGCGATGCCGCGGCCGCGCCACCTCGGGCGCACGGCGATGCGTTCGAGTTTGGTCCAACCGCCCTCGACGGTACGCAGTCGGCCCGTGGCGACAGGTTGGCCCCCGACCTCGCCCAGCACATGCAGCGACTCGTCCTCGAACTCGTCGATCTCGCCCTCCCAATCGACTTCCTGTTCCTCGATGAAGACGATACCGCGTACGACCATCACCTTCAGGACGTCCTCGGCGGTCGTGGCGATGCGCAATTCGGCGGCGGGCATGGCTCGTTCTTTCGGGGCTGGGACCGGTGTGCTGGTCTGCTCGCCCCCATGATAATCGCCCGGCCGGCGAAAGGCACTTTCGATCTGGAGCCGAATCCCGGTTGCCCGGGATTCCCAGCAGCAGCATGGCCACGATGTATCCAGCGGTCTACTTGCCTGCACTGCAGGAGATCCTTCAGCAATCAGGCCCCCCGCACCATCGGTACGGGGGGCCCTTTCATTCTCGACACGATGTCGATGCAGTGCGCGGAACTACAGGCCCGGGCACTCCTTCTCGATCGCCTTGTCGATCCCCTTGCCGGCGTAGGCCTTCTTCCACTGGGCGGCGAAGTCCTTGGCCAGCTTCCTGGCGCGAGCGTCGTAGCCCTTCTTGTCTTTCCAGGTGTTCTTCGGCCACAGGACCTTCGCGTCCTTGACCCCCGGGCACGTGGTCGGGACCAGGACCTTGAAGACCGGATCCTGCTTGAATTTGGCCTTGGCCAGGGAACCGTTGATGGCCGCGGCGACCATGGCCCGAGTCAGCATGATGTCCATACGCGATCCGACACCGTAGGGGCCTCCGCTCCAACCGGTGTTGATCAGATACACATCGGTGCCGTGCTCATCCAGCTTCTTGCCCAACAGGCTGGCGTAATCGTCCGGGTTGCGGGGCATGAACGGAGCGCCGAAGAAGCGGCTGAAGGCCGACTTCGGCTCGGTCACTCCGGTCTCGGTGCCGGCCAGCTTGCTGGTGTAGCCCATGATGAACCACAACATGGCCTGTTCCTTGGTCAGTTTGCTGACCGGGGGCAGGACGCCGTTGGCATCGGCCGTCAAAAACAGGATGGTCTTGGGATGGCTGCCGCGCGAGCTCTTCTTGATGTTCTTCAGGGAGCTGAGCGGGTACGAGCCGCGACTGTTCGGCGTGTAGCGATCGTCGTACAGATCGAACTCGCCATTGGGATACATCATCGCGTTCTCGATGATGGCGCCGTGCGTCAGGTAGTTCTTCTTCTTGAAGCACGCGTCGTAGATCTCCGGCTCTTTCTTCGCATTCAGGTCGATCAGCTTGGCGTAGCAGCCGCCCTCGAAGTTGGCGATGCCCTTGTCGTTCCAACCGTGCTCGTCGTCGCCCAGCAGGCCCCGGTCGGCCACCGCGCTCAGGGTCGTCTTACCGGTGCCGGACAGGCCCAGGAGCAGTGCAACGTCGCCCTTCTTGCCTTCGTTCGCCGAGCAGTGGATGGGCAGGATGCCTTCTTCGGGCAGCATGTAGTTCATGACCGTGAATAGGGTCTTCTTCACCGAACCGCAGTACGCGGATCCATAAACCACTCCGATGCGACGGTCGAAGTCCATGGCAATGGCCATCGTGCTGGTGCCGCCGATGCGCGGATCGACACGGACCTTTCCTTCATATCTCTTCGGATTGAACTTGTCGTAGGGGCACACCAGGATGGTGAAACCCTTGTCGGCGAAGATACTCTTGCCGATGCTCTTGGGCACCTTGCGGAACATATTTTCCACGAAAACCTGGGTCAGCGCGAAATTCGAGACGGTCTTGACGGGCAGAGCGTAGCTGGGATCCGCGCCGACGACCTTGTCACTCGAATAGACCTTGCCGCTCTTGCGCAGGGTGGCCAGCGCATCGCTGAGCATCATGTCGAAGATCTTCGGGTCGAGGGGAATGTTGTTCGCGGCCGTCCAGTCGATCTTGTGCGCGGACTTGGGGTGTTTGACCATCAGCGTGTCCAGGGGACTGCGGCCGGTCGACTCGGGCGGAGTCCAGGTCACGAGGGCGCCATTGGCGCTGACCACGGCTTCCTTGTTGGCCACGACGGCCTTGACCAGGTCTTTGCGCGCCATGTTCTGGCGCACGTTTTTCCCGGCGAGCAGTTTGTTGAGACGGGCCTGGAAACTCATCTTCCATTCTCCTTGATCAGGTGATCGATCACGAATGATCCGACCGATCGGGTTCCCGTTCGGTCGGACTGAAAAAACGGTGCAAGCGAAGCCCCTACCGGGCGGCGCGAGACTGATTGTCCGCGGTCATTGTAGAACGTATCGTTTCGGACACAAGCGCATTTTTCGGATCAGCCACCCAGCGCGGCCAGTTTTTTCTCATTCGGATGCTGCAGATAGAAACCGAACGACAACCGGGTGCTCCAGGCGTTGCCTCCCAGCGGTGTGCCTCCTTCCGGCGGATCGGAAATCCAGGTCCGTCGCCAGTCCAGAGAAGCGAACCAGCGGGGCGCCTCGCCGGGCTCGAATCTCAGCACGGTACCGAGCGATCCCTGGGCAAACGTCAACACGAGATCCTCTTCGTCCTGGAAAGGGTTCAGCCCTTCGATGGCGCCATCGACGACGGCGTCCCAGGCAACCGGTCCGAACCGTTTCAGCAGAAATCCGAAGCTCGCGCCGAGGTGCACGCCGGCGTACCGGTCCGAAAATCCGTAGAACTCTCCCTCCGTAACGTAGTAGGGCTCATCGGCGCGTCCCAGGCGCACTCCCAGATCCAGTTCGGCGGACCCGTGTTGCCAGCGCCGGCCGAAAAAAGCACCGAGGGTCTGCTGATTCCCCAGGTTCCCCAGCTCACCCATGGCCCGGCGATAGCCCCAACGCGCGCCCCAGTAGTCGCGGTACGTCGGGACATCGAGCGTCGCCAGTTCGTCGTAATAGCGGTCATACAATTCCGTGCCTTCCAGCGAAGAACCCTGCAGCATCACATAGGCTTCCTGCGGACGGCCCGAATAGAAGAGGCAGAAAAATTCCTCGACGCTGCCGGGGTCGGCATGGGGCAGCAGCTGGTCGGCGATGTCCTCGGTGAAGGCATCGTATTCCGCGGCACCGGGCGTGAAATCGACGACCGAAGCGACGTTGCCCCACCCCACATTCCCGTAGCGGTGGGTGCGCTGGGCTTCGAGTCGTTCCGGATCGTAGCGCCAGGCCAGATCCTGAATCACGCGGGTGTCGTACATGTCCTCGGTAAAGGCATCGTCCCAGATGCTGGCCAGGATGCGCGTGCGGCGGACCGGTTCGCTCGAGCCGCAGTTGGTCTCCCACCAGTCGAGCGTGGCCAGCAGCGAGTCCGGCTCATCCCAGACCATGAAATAGGGGACGAATTGCTGGGCGATCGCAGTCGCATCGCGGCAGGAAATCTCTTCGGCGAGGAGCCCGGGCATTTCCTGTGCGCAGGCATTCCGCGGCAGGCAACAAAGCACTCCGGCGACCCCTGCGGTCGCGAGGACCATCGTCCGGATCAATTCGAGGCTGCGGGAACGGATCGGATTCGAGGAACGCAAGCGTTGGGCTCCTTCATCCCCGGCGGAAGCGATCAGGGCTCGCCGGGAGTCACTCGTCGCCCGCGGCCTTCGGCGCGGGTTCTTCCTCATCGTCATCCCAGCGTCCCTGGAATTCGAGCGCCGCCGAATTGATGCAGTAGCGCAGTCCGGTCGGCCGTGGGCCGTCTGAAAACAGATGACCCAGGTGCCCCTCGCACTTGCTGCAGATCACCTCGGTACGAACCAGGCCGTGGCTGATGTCCTTCATCTCGCCGACCGCATCGCTCGTAACCGGTCGAAAGTAGCTGGGCCAGCCGCTTCCCGAATCATACTTGGTATTCGAATCGAAGAGCTCATTGCCGCAGCCGGCACAAAGGTACACGCCGTCCCCGTCGTGGTCATGGTATTTTCCGGTGAAGGCGCGTTCCGTCGCGCTGCACCGCATCACGCGGTACTGCTCGGGCGACAATTCGGCCCGCCACTGGGCGTCCGTCTTTTTTATCTTTCCATCTCTTGTCGCCATCTGCGTTCGTTCATCACCGGCGGGAGCCGCCGACCCGCGCGGTATCCAATTCGCCACGAGAACTGCGCAGCCGATCAGCAACGTGGCGATCGTGAGTAGCTTCAACAGGAGTGCACTCCCGAGCAGTTCCATTTCCATGTCCTCCCAAAGATACGAAGGTTCCTCGGTGGTGTGATGGCGAGGAAAGGGTTCGTAGTTGCGAGGATGGAATACCGGAACGGACGGGAGGTTCCCGACCGGCCATATCATTTGAGCAGCACCACCGACCGCACGTCCTCCACATCCTTCGAGCGAAGCCGCAGATAGTACACGCCCGAAGCCACGCTGCGATTGCTCTGATCGCGCCCCGCCCAGATGACCTGCTGGATTCCGCCGGGACGCACCTCGTCGAACAGGGTCCGCACGAGCCGCCCGGCCACATCGTACACCGTCATCGAAGCAGGCCCCGCCTCGGTCAAAGCGAATCGGATCGTAGTGGCCGGATTGAAGGGGTTGGGATACGCGGATTGGAAGCCAGCCCGAACGACGCCCGGCAGATCCGGGTCAGGTTCAAACACCGGAGAGGCCCCCGTACCCACCAGCACCAACCTCTGATCCACCGCCACATCTCGCAGCGGAGCCCAGACACAACTGGGCAGGTACACGCGCAACGAGTCGATGGCCGTTGCGGAACCGAGTCCGAAATGTACGGTCGTCGCATCCTGCGACAGCCAACCGTTGCTCGAGCCGACCTCCCGGATCTGCACCGTATCGCCCGTCACGACCCGCACCCGCGCGCCCGGGAAACCGGGTGTGCCGTTGAAGTGCACCAGGTCGACCTCGAGCCAGTGGTTGCCCGTGTTCTGATCGTTGCGGAACAACCGCGTCGAGCCGGCGCGGTCGCCGACGAGCAGATCCAGGTCGCCGTCCCCGTCATAGTCCCCGAAGGCAGCACCGGTACTGCTGTCAGCGGCGGCGAAAACCGCGTCGGCCGCGTCGACAAAGAGTTGGTCGCCTTCATTGCGCAACAGTCGATCCGGTGCCCCGCAGTTGGTCAGGAACAGGTCCAGATCGCCGTCGTTGTCCCAGTCGCCCCAGATACCACTGCGTCCGGGACCGGCCAGCTTCAGGGCGCCTTCGGTCTCGTCGTCGAAGGTGTTGCTGTTGCGATTGCGCAACAGGACCGGGCTTTCTCCGTCGTTGACCAGGAACAGGTCCAGGTCCTCGTCGTTGTCATAGTCGCCCCAGGCTGCCGAACGCCCGTTGCCGGTATGATCCGCGTCGCCGGCGGCCTTCAAAGCGAAGCCATCGGTCCCGTCGTTGCGGATCAACTGGTTCGCACCGGTAGCGGTGACCAGATACAGGTCCGGATCTCCATCGAAATCGAAATCCCCGACGGCCGCTTGCTGCATCTGAGGCAGTTCGAGCAGCCGGAAGGCCGTGTCCTCGGCGAACTGATTCTGGCCGTTGTTGACCATCAGTTTACTCGTCGTATCCGTGGTTGCGATGAAGAGATCCAGGTTTCCATCCCGATTCACATCCAGCCAGGCGGCACCCGCGGCCGGGCCTTCCTGGTGCAAACCGTTGACGGTAATCATCGAGTAGGCGCCGGCGTCGGCATCGACCAGCAGGTTCGGCAGGATATCGTTGACCATGTACAGGTCCAGGTCGCCGTCGTGGTTCCAGTCGGCCCACAGACCGGTATAGGTCGAGCCGGGAAATCCAAGGGCCTCATCATTCAACGGCGTAAATCCGCCGGCACCATCGCCCAGGTAGATTTCGTTGTTGGCCCAGGAGTTGGACACGAAGGCATCCAGATTGCCGTCAGCGTCGATATCCGCCCAGGTCACACCACGACTCTCGGCGGCCGCGGCACCCAGAGCCGACGAGGCGTCGACGAACACCGGAGGCGCGTCGCAGGCCACCGGATGCGCCCCGATCACTTCGCCCAACCACGCGTTGTTCGCCGCACAGGGCGAATCCGAGCGCAGCGTCAGGTCGCCGGCCGCCGAGTCACAGAAACGCGGGTCGGCACTGATGTTTCCGTCCTGGTGCCGGTACGAGT
>JANTGJ010000088.1 GCA_024762975.1 Candidatus Krumholzibacteriia bacterium | reverse complement strand
GGTCGCCTACCAGCCGAAAGAGTTTTCGCCGCTGAAATGTGCATCCGGGGTTCTGGCGGAGTTCGAGCGGACGCGAAACGAACTTTCCACCGACACGGTGAACAAGATCGAAGCGTATCTGAAAAAGGAGATCGAGCCGAATGCGGACAAGGCGACGTACATCAGCCCCGCCGGCCACTTCCGGGTAACCTATCTGACGACCGGCACGAATGCGGTTCCAACCGCGGATACCGACCCGGCCAATGGCATTCCCGACTTCGTCGAGAAATGTGCCCAATACATGGACTACTCCTGGCTGGTCGAGTGCGATCAACTGGGTTTCACCACGCCTCCGACGCCGACCGGCTACTACGAGATCGACTTCGAGGCCATGAGCTACTACGGCTACACGTCGCCGGGATCCGGCGGCTCCTCGACCATTACGCTCCACAATACGTTCCAGGGCTTCCCGCCCAACACCGACCCGGAAGGCAACGTCTGGGGCGCCGCCAAGGCCACAGCCTGCCATGAGTTCAAACACGCCACCCAGCGCGCCCAATCGGGCTGGACCGAGGGTGGCTGGGTCGAACTGGATGCGACCTGGAGCGAGGATATCGTTTACGACTATGTGAACGACTACTACAACTACCTGCCCAACCCGAACCCGATCAGCGCTCCGGCCACCTCGCTGGACGACGGCGGCTCGGGTTCGTACGAGGATTGCACCTGGCAGCACTTCATGACCGAGAACTGGGGGGACCAGATCATTCCCGACCTGTGGATCTGGCGTTCCTCCCACACCAGCGAAGCGTACATGACTTCGTATGCTTCGAATTTCTCGAATTACGGAACCTCACTGCGCGATGCCTGGAGCCTGTTCGGGGGCTGGAATTACCTGACCGGTACGCGCTCCATCGCGGGCCTGGGCTACGGCGAGGCGGCGGACTATCCGACCAGCCAGCTGGCCGCCACGTATACCGCCTACCCGGCCACACGCACCGGCTCGGTGAACAAGATCGCCGCGAACCTGCTGCGATACATCAGCTTGCCCACGGAGGTGGGAACGGTTTCCGTGGTATTCGATGGCCAGGTGGGCACTCAGCTGACACTGACCGCGGCGATTACCAAGCGGGATGGTACCGGTGTGATCGAGACCATCGCCCTGGATGCCAACAACCATGCGGATATGACCCTCTCGGTGCCGGGAGAGCAGATCCTGTCCTTCGGCCTGGCCGTCGGCAACGCGGCCTACTCCGGTGGAGCCGCGGCTTACGACGTGACCGTCGATTACGTTATCGACCTGCCGGATCCGCAGGTTACGCTCAGCGCGACCACGATTGCCAAGTCCCTGGTACAGAACACTACCGGCATCGAGACGCTGGACCTGTCCAATACGGGTGAAGCCGGTTCGGTGTTGGACTTCGACGTTGCCGTATTCCCGACGATGCCGCGCATCGTTCCGGGCGCGAACGACAAGAGCGTTGCGGGCTCGACGATGACCACTACGATTTCCGAGTACGTACCGGGAACTTCCTACACCGCCGATTTCACCGTGACCAACGGCAGCACCGATCTGGAGTGGCTGACGGACATCACGCTGGATTTCCCGGCTGGATTCTCCGTGACCTCGTCGACGAATTTCGTCGGCGGCAGCGCCCCGATGCCCACCGCAGGCCAGACCGGCAACGGCGCGACGGTGACCTGGCACGGCACCGACAGCTCGGGCTGGGGGCTGATCCAGGGTAGTCAGAATGCGACGGCGAGCGTGACCTTTGCCGCCGATGCCGCCGCCTCCGGAACGCTCGACATCCTGTGGACCGTCACCGGCGACCAGTACGGCTCGGCGCCCCACGATCTGGGCGGCAGCCTGGCCGTAACCCAGGCCGGCCCCTCGGTGGTCGTGGACAGCCCGAACGGAGGCGAAATCCTGGCCATCGACGCGACCTACGACATCGCCTGGACCGCGACGCTACTGAGCGACGTGAAGCTCGAACTGAGTCGTGACGGCGGCGCCAGCTGGGAAGTTCTGGCTGCGACGACGCCGAATGACGGCCTCGAAGCCTGGACCGTTACCGGTCCGGTCTCGAACAATTGCCTCATTCGTGTCGCTTCGACCGACGGCACGGTAACGGACGTCAGCAATGCCGCATTCGAGATCTATCAACCGGTCGAGTGGCTAACGGTCAGCCCGTTGAGTGGCAACGTGCCCGAGGGCAGCCTGCAACCGCTGGTACTGGACTTTGATGCTACGGGTCTGGAGATCACGACACACCAGGCCTACCTGGTGATTTCGACCAATGCGGTGGGCAGCCCGACGGTGGTCCCGGTCACGTTGACGGTCACCGATCCGGCAACACCGGCCGACCTGCCCGGCATGGCCTTTGGTCTTGCGGGCAACTATCCCAACCCGTTCAACCCGATGACACTGATCAGCTTCCGCCTACCGGAAGAGGGTCACGCGGTGATCGAGGTGCTGGATGTGCGCGGCCGACTGTTGCGGACCGTCTACTCCGGTACGCTCGAGGCCGGCGCTCACGAACTGACCTGGGATGGCAAGGACGACAGCGGCCACGACCTGGCTTCGGGTCTGTACCTGGCCCGTCTGCGCAGCAACGGCGCTGCCGCCACACATAAGATGCTGTTGGCCCGGTAGGGGAAGCACGGCCGAATCCACACCGGCTGATCGCAAAGGGAGAAGAGGGCGGTACCGAACGGTGCCGCCCTCGTTTTGCCCCGGCCTACGGTGGCCGGATCGATGAAAAGTCCGTCACAATACAAGACATTTTTCGTATTGTATCTATAGCTACCTGCGGGTACACATGATTCCCCGGTTCCGGTCGGAATCCGTGCCGCAGCTCGCTCGTGCCGTTCGTACGACGCAAATCAAGGAACGAAAATCCGGAGGACACGACCTTGCGAATCAGGAACCGCCATTTCAAACGGTGCGCCGCGGCGTGGATTCTGCCCGCTGCGATCGCCCTGGCCGCGGCCGCCGCCTCTCCCGTGACCGCTCAGACCGTGGGGTATCGCGCTACTTTCGATGCAACCTGGACGGCTGAAACCCATCCCACGAACTACCCGTCCAACGCGCACTTCTCCGGCCTGGTCGGAGGCACGCACGATGCGACCACCAGCTTCTGGATGGAGGGCATGGACGCATCGCTGGGCATGAAACACATGGCCGAGTGGGGAGCGCAGAACACGCTGCTGGCCGAGGTGCAGAGCGCAATCGATGCCGGCGGAGCCGGTGTGCAGATCGCCGACGATCCGCTCTGGGTCGTACCGGGAATGACGAGCGTCGAATTCGAAAGCACGCCCGACTTTTCGCGGGTGACCCTGGTCGCGATGATCGCACCCAGTCCCGACTGGTTCATCGGCGTGAAGGGCCTGGACCTGCGGCCGGGTGGCGAGTGGGCCGAAGAGATCGTGGTCGAGGTCTATCCCTTCGACGCGGGCACCGACAGCGGTTCGAACTATACCTCGTTCGACAATCCCACGAGTCCCGCAGTGCCGATCTCCGCCATCACATCCGGGCCGTTCACGCCGGGCGTGCCGATCGGAACGCTGACGTTTACGCGGATCGGAGTTTCGTCCGTACCCGCAGTGCCGGGAGTACAGGTCAGCGCCTATCCGAATCCATTCAACCCGCAGACGACCATCGCCTGGGAACTGCCAGACGATTCGTTCCTGACGATCGAGATCTTCGATATTCGCGGGCGGCGCGTACGGACCCTGTGGGATCGTGCGACCCCGGCCGGTCCCGGCCAGGTGAACTGGAACGGCACCGACTCGAAAGGCCGTATGCAACTTTCGGGCAAGTACTTCTGGAAACTGCACGGGGCGGATTTCCAGGAAACGGGTTCGGTGATCCTGGCCAAGTAACGCTGCCTCTGGCCCGGCGCCTGGCACCGTGGTATAAATGCGTGGTTCGGGTCACCCAGAGCCCCGCTTCCGGCAGGTCACCATGAATCTCCTCAGCTCCTTCGACTGGATCGTCATTGCCGTCTACTTCGTGCTGGTCTATGCGATCGCGTTGCGAGTGACCGGGCGCGGCACCGACACCCGCGAAACCTCCCAGGGCTACTTTCTGGCCGGGCGCAATGCCGGCTGGTTCGTGATCGGCGCGTCGTTGTTCGCCTCGAATATCGGCAGCGAACACCTGGTCGGATTGGCCGGCACCGGCGCGGCCAGTGGTGTGGCCGTCGGGCAGTTCGAAGTACTGGCCTCCATCATCCTGCTGATCCTGGGCTGGGTATTCGTTCCCTTCTACCTGCGCAGCGGCGTCTCGACGATGCCCGAATTCCTCGAAAGGCGCTACTCGCCCGCGGCACGCTGGTACCTGGCCGTCATTTCCATCGTGGGTTATGTGCTGACGAAAATCTCGGTCACGGTCGCAGCCGGCGGCATCGTGTTCAAATCGTTGATGGGAATGGATTTCTGGACCGGCGCGCTATTGGTCGTGGTGCTGACCGGAGTCTACACCGTACTCGGCGGTCTGCGCGCAGTGCTCTATACCGATGTGCTGCAGGCGGGCGTGCTGATCGTGGGCGCCTCCGTGGTGACGATTCTGGGGCTGCACGAACTGGGCGGTTGGAATCGCATGACCGAACTGGCGGGCGACGGTTTCATGAATATGTGGCTGCCCTCGACACATCCGTCGTTCCCCTGGACCGGCATCCTGCTGGGCGCACCGATCCTGGGCGTGTGGTACTGGTGTACCGACCAGTTCATCGTGCAACGCGTTCTGGCGGCAAGGAACCTGGACCAGGCTCGCGGCGCCACGATCTTCGCCGGTTTCCTGAAGCTGCTGCCCCTGTTCATCTTCGTCATTCCCGGCGTCGTGGCTTACGGCCTGTCACAGACCGGTCGCATCCAACTGGCATCGCCCGACGAAGCCCTGCCGACGTTGGTCGGGGTGCTACTGCCGGCCGGTTTGCGGGGGCTGGTGGTCGCCGGATTGTTGGCCGCCTTGATGAGCTCGTTGTCGTCGGTGTTCAACTCGTGCTCCACGCTGGTCACGCTGGACATCTACCGAAAGATTCGCCCCGCCGCAAGCGAACGTCAGTTGGTCGTCGTAGGCCAGTTGTCGACCGTGGTGCTGGTTGGATTGGCGCTACTGTGGGTCCCATTGATGTCGCGCATTTCGGGTCAGCTCTACACTTATCTGCAGAGCGTCCAGGCCTACATCTCGCCGCCGATCGCAGCGGTCTTCCTGGTGGGACTGTTCTGGCAGCGGGTGAACGCGCGCGGCGCGATGATCTCGTTGCTGAGCGGTTTCGTGCTGGGCGCCTTGCGCCTGATCGCCGAACTGAACATCGATTCGTTGTCGGGAGTGGCCGCCCGGTATGCGGAGATGAACTTCCTGCACTTCGCGCTGCTGCTGTTCGTGGTGTGTGTGGTGCTGCTGATTCTGGGGAGCTTTACGGCACCGCAGGCGGAGGCCGCTCAGCTGAAAGGGTTGACCTACTCGACGGTCGGCGCGCGGAAGCCACGGTCGGAAAAGCACGGCCTCCTGGTGGGGCTGAGTATCGTGTTGCTGGCTTGTGTGGCGACGGTCTGGTTGTGGTTCCGGGGATAGAAATCCACCAGTTCACTCGTTTTTCAGTTTCATCACCCGCACCACATCGAGCGCGATGCCGCTGTCGCGCTCACCCCCGATGCGCTCCCGCGTGACCCCCTCACCATCGACGATCAACTGCCATAGACCGAAGTCGCCCTCCAGGTGTCCGTATCCCTCGCCCTCGTCGTCGTACCAAAGTCCGATCGCCCGACCGGTCGCGTCGGGATTGGCGACCACCAACAGCTCATCGATCTCCTCGGCGGTGCTCTGCACCACCGGACCCAACGGCAGGGCGGCCCCATCGCGCAGGAAGAGGCGCGGCAAGTCGGCGTTCTCACTGGTGCCGTACAGCGTGGTCGTGATCTCCAGCCACTGACCGTGCGGCAGGACGGGGTCGGTCGTCTCGAATCCGGGCTGCGTTTGAGCACAGACGAGCAGATCACCGCCGATCAGCCAGCAGTCGTCGATGGCGCGCAACTCCGGATCGGCCGGATCAGCGAAGAAGAGCGGACGCCAGACCGGAAGACCCGAGGTCCAGGCCTCGTGGAAAACAGTATACAGATACGGCATCAGCCGATAGCGCGCCTGTAAAGCCAGCCGGCTGGTTTCTTCGACCTCGTAGCCGAAAGCCCAGGGCTCCTTGTCGATGTTTCCCTTGCCGGTATGCCCGCGCGCAAACGGGAACAGCGCTCCGAACCCCATCCAGCGCGCGAACAGATCCCCGTCGCCGGGTTCGCAGAATCCACCGATATCCGGACCGGCGAACGGCTGACCGGACAGCCCCAGGTTCAGGACCATGGCGATCGAGGTATCGAGATGCTCCCACGAGGCGGTGTTATCGCCGGTCCAGGTCGCAGCCCAACGGTGGCCACCGAGGTAGGTCGACCGCGTCAGCACGAAAGGACGCCGGTCGGGACGCGCGGCGGCAATCCCCTCGAATGTGGCCTGCGACATCAGCATGCCGTAGACATTGTGATACCGTGCGTGATCGCCGGGACCGCCGAGTTGAGGGTCGGCGTCATGGCGGTTGTCGTCCGGCATCGTCCAGCCGTCGGTGTGAAAAACGGCCGGCTCGTTCATGTCGTTCCAGACGCCGTCCATGCCCGAGCGCAGCCAGTCCCGGTACAGTCCGGCCCACCACGCGCGCACGTCCCCGCGCGTGAAATCGGGAAAGACGCAACGCCCCGGCCACACCTTGCCGACGTAGGGCCGGTCAAACCGGTCACTCACCCAGGCGTCGATCCGGTTGCCCGATTCGTATACGTCATAGCCGGCCTCGAACTTGATGCCCGGATCGATGATCGCGATGGAGTGGAAGCCGATCGCGTGCAACTTTTCGTTCAGCCCCCGCGGATCGGCAAAATCTCGCGGATGGAAGGTGAAGCAGCGGTACCCGTCCATGTAGTCGATGTCCCACCAGATCACGTCGCAGGGAATCTCGAGCTTGCGGAAGGTCTGTGCAACCTCGAGTAGCCGGGTATCCGGCGTGTAGGAGTAGCGGCACTGGTGGTAGCCGAGTGCCCACTTGGGCGGAGCCGGCATTCTGCCGGTCAGGTCGGCCAGACGCGTCAGAACCTGTTGGGGGGAATCGCCCTCGATGACAATGACCGGAAAGGCGGGACCTTCGGCCGCGATCCTGATTCCGTCGGTCAGATCGATCAGGCAGCGGTAGGTGGTGTCGGCCAGCAGGCCGAATGAAGATCCATCGGCACGAACGGCCAGAACCCAGGGGTGCGATTGGTACAGCGACTGGTTGCGGGCGCCATATCCATAGGAGTCGGTGTTGCGGCATACGATCTTCGTGCCGTTGCGACGCAACGGACCGAAGACTTCGCCGGTGCCATACAGATCGGTGCCCTCATCGGTTTTCACGTGCACTGCGGGACGGCCCTGGATGCGGGTAAAGGTCAGGGGAATCGGCAAGCCGGTCGCTGGTTGAGAGGCGGGGAGTTCGCCCCAAAGGGCGAAGGATGGAGCAGCATTCTCGCGGGCGGCCCGGTCGAAATAGGCGCGACTGACGCCCGAACCGAGCGACTCGTAGACCTGGGCGGTGACGGTGTTCGCTACGACCAGGGCGAGAATCAGGAAAGCCCATTTTAAGCGCATCGAGACTTTCACCGCGATCTCCCCGGGCAATGGCTATCGACGCTATCGATCGTCCTGTTCGTCTTCGGCCGGCAGCCGGAAGGTGTACGGAATCGCCATCCAGGCTTTCACGGGAATACCGCGCTGGCTTCCCGGTCGAAAGCGGCACTCGCCGACGGCTTTCAGGGCGAGCGAATCCAGCACGGGGTGGGCCGACTGCAGGACCACGGCCTGGTCTACCGAACCCTCGGTGTCGATCAGGACCTTGATGACGACGGCACCTTCGACACCCTGTACCCGGAGGGAATCGGGATAATCCGGCGCGGCCAAATAAATAATCTCGGGATGGTGCGACTGCGACGTGTCGGGTTTGCTGTCCTGGGCCCACAGTGAGCTACAGCTCATCAGGGTCGCCATTCCGGCCAGTATCAGGATCCGGTTTCGCATCGATAGCCCCTTTCGCTTCACGGGTAGCATCTTCCCACAGACCCGCGCGAGATGCATCGAGGATCTTCACCCCCGTGAAGCAGACGATACGGAGCCGCTCGCCAGGGGTGCAAATCCGCCCACCGTTCCGTCCCATCGAACATCACCCGGATCCCGAAATGCTTCCGCCACGAAATAACGGCGCTCTTCGAACCCCGGGAGGACTTGTGGGTCCAGGAGCAGGGCGCTACCGGTCCGCGAACTCGGTCGGATCGATCCCGACCTCATTGCACATTCGCCCGAAGCTCTGCCGCGCCAGACCGCTGGCCTCGGCCGCACGGGTGACGTTGCCGCGGGCTTCACGCAGGCGCATGGTCAGGTACTCGCGCTTGAAATGATTCACGACAACGTTCTTTGCATCTTCGTAATTGGCCGCACCGACCTTGCCGAATCCGACCGGACCGGCCAGGCCCGGTGCGTCGACCTCGGCGCCATCGCAGAGAATCACGCCGCGCTCGATCGTATTGCGCAGTTCACGCACGTTGCCCGGCCAATCGTGCGAGTGAAGGAGCGCGGCCGCGGCCGGCGTGAAGCCCTGGATCGGGCGCCCCATCCGCTGGGCAAACCGACTCAGGAAATGATGTGCCAGGACCACGACATCGTCCGGTCGTTCTCTCAACGGCGGCAGGTGTAGGCGCATCACATTCAGCCGATAGTAGAGTTCCTTGCGCAGCTTGCCGGCCTCGATCAGTTCCTCCAGGTCGAAACTCGTGGCAGCGACGATCCGCACGTCCGCAGGCAGGTCGGTCGATCCGCCGACGCGGCGAAAACTCATTTCCTCGAGCGCCCGCAGCAGCTTCGCCTGCAAAGCCGGCGGACTGTCACCCAATTCGTCCAGCAGCAGGGTACCGCCCCGCGCCTGTTCGAAGGCTCCGTGCTTCAGCCCCGTCGCACCGGTGAACGAACCCTTCTCGTGACCGAACAACTCGCTCTCGATCAGTTCCGAGGGGACCGCGGCGCAGTTCAGGGCCACGAACGGTCCTTGCGCGCGTGGGCTGAGGCGGTGGATGCGTCGCGCGACCAGTTCCTTGCCGGTTCCCGATTCGCCGGTCACGAGCACGGTCGCCTCGGTGGGAGCCGCCTTGTCGATTTGCTCGAGCAGGCGGAGCATCCCCGGGTCCCGGGTGACGATCTCGCCCTGGTAGTCGGCCAGATCGCGTTCGAGAGAATGGACGCGACGCAACATCGTCTCATCTCCGAGGGCACGGTTCAGGACGCGCGACACTTCGTTGAAATCGGGCGGCTTGGTCAGGTAGTCGTACGCACCCAGGCGCACCGCACGAACGGCCGTGGCGATGCGACGATCGCCGGTCATCATGATCACCGGCGGAGCGTCTTCGGCGCGGCGGATCTCCACCAGGAAATCGAGTCCGCTTTCGCCCCCTTCCAGATCGATATCCAGCAGCACCGCGTCCGGACGACGATTTCGCAGCGCGGACAGGGCCGCTGCCGGCAACTGCGCCGACTCGACCCGGAACTCGCTACAGAGCAACGCCGCCAGGTCGTCGCAGAAATCGCGGTTGTCATCGATCAACAGGATCAGCGGTAGACTCGCCGACATGCAGTGCTTCCTTCCAGGGGCTATACGCCCTCGGTTTCACGGCGGCTGCTGACCGCCAACTCCAGCCGGAATGTGGATCCCCGACCTGGTGTACTGTCCAGCAATTCCAGGTGCCCGCGCCAAAATTCCAGGATCTGTTGCGAACGCGCCAGACCCAGGCCTCCGCCCTCGCGCTCACTGTAACCCGAATCGAAAATGCGCAGACGGTCCGCCTCGGCGATTCCCCGGCCGGAATCCGCGATGTCGATGCGCACCCGGCCCAGGTCGACATCGAAGCGAATCGTCAATCGCCGCTCGGCGCCGTCCATCGCCCTGAGCGCGTTGTCGATCAGGTTCTCCAGCACGAAGCGCAGATCGCTCGCGTCGATGCTGCAGTTCAGCTCGTCCTGTTGGACTCCGGGAGCGTTTTCGACGACCACATCCACACCCATCGACCCGGTGTCGTGCTGCGCCAGCAGATTCTCGACCATCGCCCGTGGATCGCAGTGGAAGACAGCCTCGATGGTTTCCTTCAGATCACGGAAGCCCGCCACCGTTCGCTGGCTGACACTCTGCAGGGCGGGCAATTCGTCGGCGAAGGCCTGCGGGTCAGGATGCTCCAGGTCCAGGCGCGCGAGCCGGTTGCCGAACTCCTCCAAACTGCCGCGTGTCGCACGCACCGCTGCGCCGGTCAGGTTGGCCTGGCGCCCCTGTTCCAGGATCGCGCTCAGACGGGGTTCGACCGAGGTCTTGAAATCAGCCACTCCCTGGATCAGACGAGCCAGCACCGGACCCTCGACTTGGTCACTGTTGATATATGCCTCGAGCAGCCAGACCAAACGCTCGACACCACGAGTGGCGGCCAATGTGCCATGGCTGGATTCCTCCAGTTCGCGGAACAGGCGAAGCAGGAGATCCCGGGCCGGCCCCGATTCAGCAACGGCGGACCTGCGTCGCCGCACGGACCAGCCCAGCAAGCCCAGACCACCCAGGACGACGCCGAGGCTCCACCGCACGGGGTCTCGTTCATGCCAAGCGGGCTGGGGGTTGGGTACGAACTCCAACGCATCGCGCCACGAGCCCGTCGCATAGACCAACACACGCCGATCTCGGGCCCAGGGCCAAACGATGAAGTCGATGCCGGAGATGCGGTCCTTCAAACGCCGTTCCGAACACACGCGCAAATCGGAGTCCAGAAGCATCAGCGTGGAGTCGTCCGTACCTCCATCACGAATCAGAATCAGTTCCTCTCCGGCTTCGGGCAGGAAATCGCCCGAGCCTTCGAGTCGGATATTGTTCCCGGGCAGGGCCAGGCGCGGCGCAGCAAAATTACCGCCTACCATGTCGATACGATACAGGCGGTGGTCGCGCGCGCACAGCAGCACCGACCCGGCCTTTCCGTCCCGAACGGACTGCGCCACGAAATTCTGGGTCGGAGCCGGTAGATCGATCCGGTCCAGTTCTCGACCGTCGGCGACACTGAGCCGGCACAACCGGTCCGCCTCGGCCGGGTCGGCGGCATGACAGCCGCTGGCCGCCACGATCTCGACGAGCCCGTCGCCATCCAGGTCGGCAGTCCGCAGATAGGGCGTGACATAGTAGCCTCCGAGCCGGTATCGCCAGCGCAGTCGCCCATCGATCTCCAGGGCGAAGACGAAGGACTCGTCGTCGCTCGTGCCATTGATCCGCTTTCCTCCCAGATTGCTGGGAGAATTGCCCCCGAATACGATTTCCCGACTACCATCCCCGTCCAGATCGCCGGCTTGCAGGGTCCGCAGGGTGGGATTGGGCCCCATCTTGAATTTCCACACCACCGAATCCGCGCGCGCGTCGTAGCCGATCAGGCCGCGCCCATAGAGATCGTATCGAACCAACTCCGCCACGACCAGCAAGGGACCGCCCGATGGAGCCGCCGCGGGCAGGACCGCCTCGATCGCGTAGGAGCCATCCCAGGTACCATCCTTGCGAACGTCTTCGCCGACCGGAAGATCGTAGTTGCGCACGAGAGAGTCGGTCGACGGGTCATATACCTTCAAGCTCCAGTGGTCCGTCCCGCGCTTCCGGTCGATGAACGGTACCTGCGGCACCCCATCCATCGTTACTTCGGCAACGGGCCCCAGCGCCGGGGTCTCGGCGCCGCAATCCGAGTCGACAGGAAAGTTGTACTGGAAGAGCACCGACATCGCGCCCACGTGCGGTGAGATTCCTATCAGGCCCATGGGATGCCGCAGAACCAGGTCCGTATTGCCATCGCCGTTCAGGTCGGCAAGAATCGCCCAGTTGCACGTACCGAGCCTGTGGTCGTTCTGGATCCCCGGAACCGGTACACAGCGGTACGGCAGGTCGGAAGACTCGGCAGTCTCGCCCCCGGCCCACGCGACCGCATCCACGGCCAGGACTGCCGAACACACCAGGATATACTGCAGGAACTTCAACACGATGAACTCGGGCTCCCGGAATCGGGTTTCGAATACGGTTCGCAATACCTATCCCACTATCGAAAGTATAGCACAGCGAACTTTCTTGTAATTGTTTTGCGCACTCCCCCGCCCCATTCCGCATGTCTCCCTGAAGACAATCCCCACCCGGCCCCGTGCCGGATTTTGAACAGGGAGAAGAAAATGCCCCGCAAGATGATGATTCCACTGCCCGTGCTGATGACCATGGTCCTGCTGTTGGCCGCCTGCAGCGACGAGGACCCCGTTGCGCCCCCGAATACCGCGGACGTGGACACCTACGTGTCGACGCTGCCCACCTGGCAGGATTTCTCACCGACACTCGCCAGTGAGAATACGATGATTGCATCGCCTGCCGACACGAATATTTTCGAGGGCGAGGTCGAATACGATTGCTCGGTCACCCGCTACTCGATGACCGCCACGCCGCGCGAAATCGTCGTCTTCAGCCCCGACGCGGATGTGCTGTGGGTCGGCTCGATGCTGCAGGGCGACAAGTACGCCGGTGGTCTGGGATCACTCGGTGAGTTGCCGATCCGCCAGCGCGCGCCACTGAAGGTCTTCACTGATCTGCTGACCGAGAACGTCACACGCACGGTCCAGAGTCCGGACGCCGCCAGCGTGGCCGTGGCCGTGGGCAGCCTGATCGAAGAAGCGACGAATTCCGGCCACGTAGCCGGCAGCAGCATCGACTTCGATCAGAAGGAAACCTACTCGCTCCGCCAGGCCTCACTGGATCTCGGGATTTCCGTGAACTACATGGACACGCAGGTGGAGTCCTCGCTGAACACCTTTCGTTCGGTCGAGGAGAACACGCTGACGGCCTACTTCACGCAGAAGATGTTCACCGTGTCGGTCGTGCAGCCGCAAACGCCGAGCGAGATGTTCAGCGCCGATTTCACCGAAGAGAAGCTGCAGGAGCAGATCACTCTGGGCCGCATCGGACCGGAGAACCTACCCACCTACATCTCCAGTGTGGTGTACGGCCGCATGCTGATGCTGACGGTCACGTCGACCAGCTCGGTCGAGGACATCCGCGCCGCGCTACAGGCCACGCGCGATGGTATCGGCGGCGGTTCGGTCGCCAGCCATCACCTGAACCTGCTGGATCAGTCGCAGCTGAAGGTCACTACCGTCGGCGGCGTGGACGACGGCGTCGAAGGTCTGATCACCAGCGGCCGCCTGGGCGAGTACTTCGCGGCCGACGCTCCACTGACCAGCGCGCGCCCGCTGAGCTACACCGTCCGCAACCTGGCCGACAACTCAATCGCCAAGGTGAGCGAGACGACGGATTACGCGATCACCGAGTGCACGCCCGCCGCACGACCGGTCACCGGCGCCCGCTACCGCATCAAGATCGACAAGTACCGCGTCACGGACTACGGCTGCGACCTGTGGCCCGGCGTCGAACCCGAGGTGTACTACAGCTTCGAACTCGCGCGCACCGGCCGCAGCACGGTCGTGATCGCGGCGACCAGCGCCGGCCAGGCGGTCGAGAGTGAAGAGGATGTCGACCACCGCATCGACAGCCCCGGCTACACCATGGACCTCTACATCGACGGCCGCAACAGCGCGACGCTGATGGGCACGATGTGGGATCAGGACGACGGAAACGACGAAACAATGGGCTCGTGGAACCTGACCTACGGCTACGGTCCGTCGCTGGGCCAGAGCTACTACACGCGCTCGTCGTGCGGTGAAGTGCGGCTGTACGTGACGGTGACGAAGGTGAGTAATCTCTTCGACTGACCTGCGGGGCGACCGTCGAAGGGAGACGATCCGGCCACTCGCCGTACTGCGGGTGGCCGGCGTCGCTATTGTTCGCGTTTCCGCCAGAAAGCGTACAGGGCGGCGAGACCACCGATCGCCACCGCGGCGGCCAGCACGCGGAACAGGGCGATCACCCAGGCGATTCCGATGCCCAGGGCGGCCCACTTGACCCACAGTTCGTCGGGCGAAGTCATCAGGTTGATCACCAGCAGCATCAGGAGGATGAGCGGACCGGTGAACAGGAACTTGATCGAATGCAGTGTCTTGCGCATAGCGTCTCCTTTTCCAGTCCTTCTCTACGGTCATTCGCCGATTGGGTTGCCCTGCACGGTGTCGGCGGAAATTATTCGACCACGGGCAGCGCGGCCAGCTCGCGGCGCGTCTCGGCGCAGCGCGGATGGTCGGCCAGACCGTTCTTTTCGTAGCCCGCGATGGTGAGTTCATATTGCTGGCGCGCGCCTTGCGGGTCGCCCGTTTGCCTCAGGAAGGTGCCGAAGCGCTGGCGGGCGTTCAGGGTGCGAAAGTGATCGGGGCCGGCACCGTCCACGAAGCGGTCGATCGCGTCCTCGTAGAGAGAGCGCGCCTCATCGAGGCGACCCTGGCAGTGGCGTACCCTCGCCAGCGAGAGGATCGCGCCCCAGGTACTGGGATGGTCGAGGCCGAGCTGCTGCACATACAGGGCATAGCTCTCCTCCAGGTGTGCGATCGCCTGGACCGTATCGCCCTGCGCCAGCGCGATCTGGCCGGTGGCGAGGATCGAACGCGTGACGGCCGGGTGGGCCTGCCCCTGGTAGATGCGATCGAGCAGGACGCGCGATTCCTCGATGTACGGCAGCGCCTCGTCCGGACGCTTCAACTCCAGCAGCATCCCCCCCACGTTGTTCAGCGAGGCGACGAGGTCGACATTGTCCTCGACCAGCAACTCGCGCTGCATGGCCAACGCGGCCTGCATGTCCGTGAGAGCCTCTTCGTAGCGTCCGCGCTGGTACAGAAGGTAGCCGCGGAGGTTGGAGATGTAGGCGACTTCCTCCTGGCCCTCTTCCGCGAGGTCGCGGGCCAGCTGCGCCGCGGTCGCCAACATCTCGAGGGCCTCGTCGGTGCGGCCCTGGGCCTGGATGGCGGTGGCGTGGTCGGTTACGAGCTGGACGCGGGTGATGTCCAGTTCGTCGTAGACCTGATCGTGGGTGGCAATGGCGTGCCCGAAAGCGGTCTCGGATTCGGCGTAGCGCCCCAGGTCGTGCAGGCAGATGGCGAGCATGCGCCAGACCTCGGCCTGGGCGGGCAGGGTGGCGACGGTGTCGGCGGCCGCGGCGTAGGCGGCGAGGCTGCTTCTGAGTTGCGTCTCGGCCAGCTCGTGACGGGCGATGCTCTGGTTCACGCGGCCCAGAACGCCCCACAGGCGGCCGCGTTCGGCGGGCTGGGTGTCGAGCGCTTCCTCGAGACGCTGGGCACCCTCGTCCAGCAGACCCAGCGCGGTGGTCGGCTCCTGCCCCGCTTCGATCGGGTCCATGTCCACGAAGAGGGCCTCGAGGAAGGTGGCGATTTCCTCGGCGGCGGCGGCCTCGCGGCGGGCGTTTTCCTCGGCGGCGAGGGCGCGGGTGCGCTCGGTTTCGAGGCGCTGGACGTGGTAGGCGAGGAAGGCGGCGCCGGCGATGGTGAAGGCGATGGCGGCGGCGCCCAGGGCGGCCAGGGCCGGGTGGCGTCGGAGCGTTTTGCCGGTGCGGTAGGTCCAGGAGTCGGG
>JANTGJ010000087.1 GCA_024762975.1 Candidatus Krumholzibacteriia bacterium | reverse complement strand
CCACCCGGGCGTTGTCACAACTGACCCGCCACGCAAACCAACGATCGTCGGGGCACACTGGCCCGTATTGTGCCAACCGCTGACCAGATAACCGTCCTCAACGCCGAGTCCAACTTCCACGGAACCATACGTCGGCAAAAGGTCATTTGCGTCGACCCCATAGGTCCCCAGGTAATATGACCACCGATCGTCATATGCATTGCTGGTCGACGAAAATTCTCCGCGCAGACTCCAGATCTGCTGCGTCTGGGCATCAGCTGGGTACAGAATCGGGGTGATCAACAGTAGGAGTAGAATACAGCATGACTCCATTGGACTATCCCTCCCAGAACCCGCAGTTCGCACCCTTTTGCTGTTCCGATCGTATACCCTACGTTTTTTCTCATATTTCCGCAAACGAGCCTTCCGGCAGTGTGAATTCTCAATCACCCAGGGCGGCAAATCCCGAGAGCATTCATTCTCTGGCCAAAGAGTAGTTGACAGCCCGACACCGATGCTCCCCGAATCAAAAGGCCCCGGGCAGTTACGCCCGAGGCCGGTAGTTTGCTTGACCAGCCGATCCAGATCATTTCACCAACGTACAACGCCCAACACCGACCACGCCCCCAGCATTCACACGATACAGATAAACGCCCGAGCCCAACCCGGAAGCATCCCATTTCAACCGATGTTCCCCCGGCCCCATCTCACGGCGAGCGAGGGTGTCGACGAGCCTGCCGGCCGGATCGAAGACTTCGATCAGGACATGCTCGGAACGATCCAGGGAAAAGCTGATGGTGGTGATCGGGTTGAACGGGTTGGGAGAGTTGGGCATCAGGCGCAGCGGTGTCCGCGCGATGTCGGGCGTCGCCGAAGTCGTGTTGCCGCCGGGTGCGTCGTACACACGCACCACACCGGTCCCGTTGCCCACGGCTCCCACCATGATGATACCAGCGTCTGCTGCTACCGCGCTGCCGGAGAAATCGCCGATCGCGGCGCCGGCGTACGTCAACTGGTCGGCTTGACTCCAGTTGGCCGGTTCGGCGGCATCGGCGTCGAAGCGATAGGCTCCGCCCTGATCGTTCGCATGTCCGGAGGCTCCGACGGCTAGGAAGCCGTCGTCCAAATCCAGCGCGCGACCGAAGAGCGAATAGGTCATCGCGTCGCCTGCGGTCAACAAGGCCTGTTCGGTCCATTGGCCATCGATCTGTCGTTCGACGAGATAGACACAACCCTCGCCCGAGGATCCGCCTTCCTGGTTCCAGGCACCGAACGCAACCCGGTCGCCGAGGATGGCAACCGCTCGGCCGGCCCGGTCGTTGTTGGTCGCGTTGCTGCCGAAGACCTTGGCGACCTGACTCCAGCCGCCGTCGTACTCGTAGATATAGACGCCGCCCTCATTGCTGTACGAGTTCTGCACCGCGTCCAGGTACTCGGCGCCGATGACGATCCGGTCGCCATCGATGTCCACACCGGTGCCCATGCCGGCGTTGGTGTCGTAGATGTCATCGTAGTAGGCGGCGGCTTCGCCCCAGTTGTCCGCACCGCCCTGGTTGCGTTCGAAGAGGTAGGCGCCGCCATGAGTCGACGGCCCGGCTCCGGGAGCACCGACCAGCACCCGGTCGCCATCGAGTGCGACGCTGTGACCAAACTCGGCATGGTTGCCGATGATCGTCGGCCCGTTCAGTCGCGCGACCTGCACCCAGTTGGTGGAGCCGGCCGACTCGCGTTCGAAGATGTAGGCCGCGCCCTCGCTACTGTTGCCATTGGAGGTGGCCTCTTCGGCCCCGACGACCAGGCGGTTGCCCTGGATCGCGACGGCGAAACCGAACTGGTCGTACTGCTGGCCGTCGGCGGCGGTGACTACGGTCGACTCGACCCAGCTGCCGTCGCCCTGGCGTTCGAAAATGTAGACGGCGCCCTGGTCCTGGGTTCCGTCGATATCGGCAAAGGGCGCTCCGATGGCCGCCAGATCGCCGTCGATGCTGATCGACGAGCCGAAGCTGTCGTCCTGGACCCCGTTGCTGGGCGTCAGGACCTGGATTTCGACACTGGCCGAAACGATGCGAGCGTCGAGTGCGGTGATTGCGAGGCAGCAGACCAGTACAAAGGCAATGTGGACGAGCTTCATCGATGAATCCCCCGAGTTGTTTGCTCTGCAATGCAGGATCAGGATCGGAAAGAGAAATGTTGACCTATTATATCATATATAGTGGCCGATGACAGCAATTTCTTGTTGTTGGGTATGTTGCGATGTGTCGATGTTCTGTAGCCGGTAGTAGCCGATACGAAACCGGACTATCGGCGCAGTTACTTTGCTATCGCATTTGTTTGGCCGTTTCCTGCCGTGATGGCGGTCTGCTCAACGCATCGACAAGGGGGAGAACAGCGTACCCTGACGTACACGAATCGGACCGTGACGGACAAGTCAATTCCGGACCATCCGGGGTTGTCACCCAATTTGTACAATTACAACAAGTTAGCGTGCTTTCGTCCGGGGCACGGTATTTGCAAACTCCGCCCACAACCAGTCCCCCTGCGAAGAGGTACAGATTTGTCCAGACACATCGCCCAGTTGAGCGCCCTTTGCCTGATACTCATGCCCCTCAGTACGTCCTACGCGCAAATGGTGAACAATCCGTATGGCGTCTTCTCCGCAAGCGGTGCCACCAATTCGGTCGTACTGAACCACCCCGAGGCCCGGGGGGTTCTGGTGCGCGCGGGATGGAAGGATCTGGAGCCACAGCCAGGTGTCTTCGATTTCAGTCGCATCGCTGGCCAGGTAGCTGCGGTCCGCCAAGCCGGGTTGCGGTGGTCCTTGGCGGTTTCCGGGTCGGACCACCCGGCGTGGCTGCGGGATCAACTCGGCGCTGACAGTTTCACCATCATCTTCCGCGGCGAGCCGAAGATCATCCCGAAGGCCTGGGATCCGGTTGTGCGTCAGCGTCTGGCGCTGCTTGCCGCTGCCATGGGTGCGGAATATACGAGTGACCCCCTGTTATCGCTGGTGTATATCCCCCAGATGAGCGCCAATGGGATCGAGGGTCATTTCAACGGTGTGACCGCCGCGGAACTTGCGGCGGCCGGCTATACCGAAGACAACTGGGTCGAATCGGTTGAAATGGCGGCCCGGGATTTTGCCGCGGCCTTTCCCGGCCAGGTCCTTGCCGTTGAGGTTCATGAAATCGGGGGAAGCGCTGTGCCCGCTCAGCGCATCCTGGATGATCTTTGGGTTGACGTCACACTCGACCAGAGAGTCGGGGCTGCGATGTGGTGGTTATCCGGCAAGGTGACCTACCAACCCACCCTGCTCCAGTTTCTGGCGGACTACACCGGCAACCTCTACTGCCAGGTCATCGCCCCATCCAATCAGCCCGATCGTTTGCTCAACGACGACCTGGCCACGGCCTTCGACCAGGCGATGACCCTCGGCGCGCGGTATGTCGAAGCCTGGGAGTTCGAGTTCGAGGATGGAACCCATGACGATGTCCTGGCCGGGTTCAATCAGTATGCTCAGAATTTCGCGGATGTCGCCGATGCGCGCCCGGTCGGCGCGCTCCCGGGGATCCGATTGAACTGCTTTCCGAACCCGTTCAATCCTCGCCTGAAGGTTGTCGTGGACCTGCCTGCCGCCGGGATGACCAGAATCGAAGTCCATGACCTGTCCGGACGGCTGGTTGGCACCATTGCCGAGGATTGGCTGGATTCCGGGGCGCACGAATTCAGCTGGGAGGGCCGGGATGACCGGGGACGTTCCGTGGCCAGCGGCGTCTACCGGATCACGGCACGCGGTCCCGGGGGCATCGGCAGCATCCGGGCCGTTCTGGTACGATGACCGGAGTTGCACTGGTTGGTTGAATCCGCGGTCCAAGTGGTTACCGGGGAAAATCAAAACGTAGATTTTTTGCCATATGGGGACATTTCCTCATGCCAGTAACGGGTATATTGGGTTCTGCTTAAATTAAATTTCCATCCCTCAAATAAGCACCACAGCAATGGTACCTTGTTTTAAAATCCATACTTCCCTCGTCATTTCCCAACCAAGTCTCTTTTGTCCAGGGATTGCAGGAAAACGATTCCAAAGATCACCAAAATTCCAGTCCGGCTCTTTCCAGTCCGGCTCTTTCCAGTCCTCCTGGCCTTTCCACCCTCTCTGGCCACTTCCGGTCCGGACCTGGGACTGAGTCCACCACAAGCCCCGAACAGCCGACATCACCGCGTCGCGCCCGATTCTGGACAAAGAGCCCCCACCCCTGGTAGAATCGGACCGCCAATCGCGACTTATTGGTGATTCATGGGGGGATTCAATATGATCGCGCACAATCGTGTTTGCCGGCGACTGCTTTTCGTCTTCAGTGGGCTGATTCTGTTCCTGCTTCCCGCCTGTGGCGATGATTCTCCGAACGATCCGGGTGACCAGAATCCGCTACCTGCCCTGCATTCTGTGTCGGGTCAGGTGGCGCTTCCCGACGACTGCATCATCGACCTCGCTTCGCTGGAACTCACCAGTTCGACCGGCGGGGCGACGGTCGGGGGTGACGGCGCATTCGAGGTGAAACTCTTCGACGGCACCGGTCAACTCGTCGTGGCGAACACCAGCGCCGGCAATCCCTTGCTGATGAGCTGGGTCGGCGACCAGAACGCGGAATTGAGCGCGCGCACCACCGCCGAGGTACTCGTCTGGATGACGCTCGGTTCCTGGATGCTGCCCTACAGCGAGCAGGGTCACTCCCGTGAGCTCGTCCACAGCCTGGGCGCTGAACTCGACGCTCTCGAGGCTGCCATCGAGATGGAGTTGGTCGCCCATCCGGAGGGCCTGACGGCGCTGAGCACCGACATCCGCGACGCCCTAACAGCCACGGTGGCCTCCCTGTTGCCCGATCCCCTCCGCGGTGGAGAGAAGGGCGTGCTCATCCAACCCAGCGGTCAGCGCAGCGGCGTCGAGGTGTTGAACAGAGGCGGACTGAACTCGATCACTTTGAAGAACTCGTACCGCCGCCGGGTGTGGGTCTCATTGGATCGCATCGCCTACGTCGACGAGGCGGACGCCGAGCACGAACTGAACGAGGCGGCCAACATTTTTGAGATCGATCCCGTGGCCGGATTTGCAGGCGTCGTGGGAACGATCGGCGGCTATTTGAGCGGCGATATCGCCTACACCCCGGTCGAGACCGAACCGATCGCCCTGCAGAATGTCGCCGAGGCGAAGTATTCGGTCTACACGTTGATCACCGGCGGCATGGGTTCGGTGCCGGCCGACGCCGAGGACGCTTTGAGCAGCGACGAGCTGGACGCCATCGAGTGGGTCGCCCTCAAGACGGTGGTCTGGGACTTTTTCGTGCCCCTGGTGATGAACATCGTTTCGACATCCGGTCAGCTCGAAGGAGCGGACGGCATCGCCGGAATCGACGAGGACCAGATCGGCGCTGTCTTCACTGTGCTGCTGTACGTGAAAGACACGTTGCCGGCGATCTACCGCGAATCGGCGGACGGAAACGTGGCCGACGCGCTGTTCGACCTGTGGGACGTCTTCACGGGCAGCGATGAGTTCCAGTACCTGACCTTGAATCTCGTGCGCGGTCTGTTCGAGAGCCTGGGCGTCGAGGGCGGCTATGCGGCCCACGCCATGGAGGAAGCGGCGAGCTACCTGGACCTGGTCGGGTGGATCGACGCCGCGGGCGGATTCATCGACACCGGCGCGATCGCCGCCCACATCGGTTTGAGCGAGGTTGCCGACCGCTGGGAACTGAAGGTCACCGATCCGCAGGTGACGATCCTGCCCCTGGCCACTTTCGTCCAGGCCAACGCCCAGGTGGACACCATCCGCGTGAACGTTGATGACGACACCGGCGGCGAGATCGACGGCAGCGCCTACGCCTACCACTGGACCAGCAGCGGCGCATTCGGCAACATCGTCAACCCGGTCCACCCCACCGATACCGACAACGACTTCGAGACCAGCAGCGACTGGGTCAGCTACGATGCCGGCGCCGACGCAGGACTCGACAGCGTATTCGTGGACGTCTACAGGACCCTCGGCGACCAGCGCACCTTCGTCGGCCGAGCGGCGAGTTCGGTGCGGGTCTCGGTGGACCTCAACGTGCGGATGATCCTGCGCGCCAGCGACGATACGGACTTCGACATGACGATCGACAACTGGCAGATCTACGACGTCGCGGGCTTCATCGAGACCGAGGACCTGTTCATCACCAAGTGGCGCAATGGCGAGTACATGTTCCCGAACACCATGGACATCCTTGGCGGACCGGACGACATCGCGGTGCCGGCCGTCGTCGGCGGCGCGTCGATGGGCGACGTCATCCGGCTCGATTTCACCGGGTACCCATCGTGGGTGGGGCCACTCTGGCTCCACTACGTGGGCGAAGGGATCCATGGGGTCAAGCACGTCACCGATGGCATGACCATGCCGGCAAGGCAAGACACGCCCTGGACCTGGACCACGACTCTGGACTAGGTCGAGCAGGCTGGGAACTGTTCGCAACCGGGCTGACAATAGCTTGGTAGATTCGACCGGGTCGGGTTTCGACACTTCTTAGCGGGTTCGATCTGTCTCCCCTATCATGGACCTTGCAACTGCAAATTCAATCGAACGAGTGGAGATAGATATGTATCGGATGCGGATGAACACGGCCCGGCTGCTGGTTACGGCCCTCACCGTGCTGACGGCCGCGGCTCCAGCCGCCGCCGATATCCTGGTCGAGGTGATCGGCCCCGCGCAATGGGGCGCGGACGACGCCGACCTGGGTCTGGCCGGCGGCATCGTTGAGGACTTCGAGGACTCCGCCCTTGCGAACGGCCTGCAGATCGAGATCTCGGACGCGGCGGGCAACTTTACCGGCACCGGCTGGACCTCACTGCCGAACACTTTCGACCCCATCAACGGCGATCCGTTCGGCGATTCCTTCGAACTCGGCGTGTGGGATGGCACGAAAGTGCTGGTCAACACCACGAACAATCAGTCGCAGTCCTACGGTTCGCCCGACTGGCGCCCCGTCAGCCTGTACGTCCCCTCGGGCACCGAGTGGATCGCCGTGGCCACGCAACAGGTGACGATCAATCACGTGCTCTTCGTCAATGGAGTGGCGCTCAGCCGCCTCGGTAGCTACGGGATGGACATCAGCGTCGGCCGCAACGGTCTGTTGATCGTGCGCAGCACCGATCCCGAGGAGCCGATCGTGAGCGTGAGTTTCGGCGGTCGCGGAGATGCCTTCGTGATTGACCACGTGGTCTTCGCTGACACGCCTGCGGTCTCGTCCAGTGAGGCCGCCTGGAGCCGAGTCAAGGCGCTGTACCGCTAGCCTTCCGGCGGGCCGTCCTGCGGGGCCCGCCGGACATCCTCTCGACCCCGCCGAGCTTCCTGCCGCTCGTCGTCGAGTCGCTGCTGGCGCAGAAGAAAAAGGCCTGATCCGCCACGGCGGGCGAAATCCCCCGCCTGCCACTATCGTGGGTGGGATGATTGGACCGATCCGCTCCGGATCTCCTCGAGAGTCCGGAGCGGAGTTCTTTCTCCGGAGCGATGATGCGCCTGACGATTCCAGCCCTGCTCTGTCTGGCCCTGCTCTGCCTGGCGACTGCCCTGGCCGATGATGAACCCAAGCGCGTGCTGGGCCTGACGATCCCGAACTACGGGCTGACTCCGGTAGGCTCGGTATACGACACGGCGCGGATCCGGCTCGAGCTGGAAGACCTGAATGACGAACTTTTGCACCAGATGGTTGCGCGCGGCACTCCGGTCGTGGACGTGGCCGCGCTGGCTGACGCCGCGGCCGACGAGCCGGTACTGGTCGCCCGCGACGGACTGCACTATTCGATTGAGATGTACCGCCGCTGGGTCGTAGAGATGCTGCCGGCCGTGTGCGAAGCGCTCGGGTTGCGGGACTGACCGGAGGGAGAATGCCAAGCGGTGGACCGAAACAGATCTGGACCCGCTGCCGATCAAGGACAGCTTCCTCCAGCGCCACCCGGCGGCCGTACGGAGTGCCATCCTGGACGCCAGCCAGGGCGAAGCCGGGCTCTACCGCCTTCTTTGTTTATCGTACCTTTCAATTGAGTTCCTGGGCGAATGCTGCCGGCTTCGAAATCAGCAGTTGCAAGGTGGAACCCGTGGAAGACTTCCCGATGGACGGAAACGAACCGGCAATTCTTTCTTATCGGGCTCGTGGGGTGGCGGCAATGGATGAATGGGCGGTATTCCGGGGCGCAGGTGCCTCGCTCGACCAACTCGCAGTTCCGGGGCAGGCAGAATGAAGCGCACAATTCGGATCCTCAGAATCGTCATGCCCATCGTGGGTCTGGTCAGCGCCATCGTGTTCCCGCCTTGGGATGGTATCCTGGCCTGGATCGCTCCACTGCCGGACACGGTGCAGCAACAGGTCGACGATGCGATTGATCATGGGCTGGACGGGATCATCGTCTATGTCGACCAGGCTGGTCACGAGCCCGCTTTGTATTGTGCTGGCTGGAAGGACCGGACAAACCAGGTGCCGGCCGATCCGGAGGCCCTGTTCAAGATTGGCAGCCTCAGCAAACTGTATATTGCCGTGGCGGCCGCCAAGATGGTCGCGGAGCAGAGACTCTCGCTGGATGACACGCTGGCGGATCACCTGCCGGAACTGGTCGGGAAGATCGAGTTCGCCGACCGGATTACGCTGCGCATGTTGCTGAAGCATCGCAGTGGTATCCCCAACTATACGGATCATTCGCAGTACGATTGGTCCAGGCCGCAGTCCGGGATGGACGAAGTTCTCGCGTTGGTTCTGGAGATGCCGGCCGAGTTCAAGCCGGATGCCGAGTACAGCTATAGCAATACGAACTACCTTCTGGTGGGCAGTATCCTCGACCGGGTGCTGGGATTCAGCCATCAGCAATATATCCACGACGAGATTCTCACTCCCCTGGGGCTGAGTCACACGCACGGATTGCTCAGCGAGGTGGATCCTGAAGATGTCGTCAGCGGGTATCACCGTCCCTATGAGGTGGATTTCAAAGAAGCTGATTTCGTCAATCCCGGCGGGTCGTATCTCGCAACCGCGGAGGATGCCGGTATCTTCCTGCGGGCATTGAACGACGGGTCGCTGCTGGACAGGAATGAGCAGAAAATCTATTCCTCGATCTACGAATTCGGACACAAGGGCTGGGTGTTGGGGTACCAGAGTATCGCCCGCTATCACGAGGATATCGATGCGGTGGTCGTTCAGTTGGTGAATACAACGGGCGAGGATAGCGAGTTGACGACGATGGTCGTCTACAATCGAATCGTTCGGATCTTGCGCAAGGAGTAGATGGTTGGGAGGTCACACATATCCCCCGAATTGTCGTTTTCCTCCATTCATGATAAACTGGAGTCAATAAATCCTGGTTTAAGAAGACACCCAGACCGGAGCCTCCCCGCCATGCCGTCGGAAGAAAATCTCACCATCTGGCTGAACCGCATGAGCGAGGGCGAAACCGGAGCCCTCGATCAGGTCTTGCGCCTGATGTACGACGAGATGCGCATCATGGCCCGGCAACGCCTGATCAACGAGCGCCCCAACCACACCCTGGCGGCCACGGCACTGGTCAACGAGATGTACCTGAAACTGTCCGCCCACCGGCGTATCAATGCCGCCGACCGCGTACAGTTCATGAGCGTGGCCGCGGTGACCATGCGCCGGGTCCTGGTCGACTACGCTCGCACCCGCACCCGCGCCAAGCGAGGCGGAGGTGAGCAACCCGTGCCCCTGGAAGATGTCGAGGCCTTCTTGAGCCTTGAGGAGAGCGAAGAGATTCTGGCCCTCGATGCCGCCATCAAGCGGCTGGCCGAGATGGACCCACGGGCAGCCAAGGTTGTCGAGCAACGGTTCTACTCCGGACTGTCGGTGGAAGAAACGGCCCAGTTGCTGGACGTATCGACCAAGACCGTGCAGCGCGAGTGGGTAGCCGCCCGGGCCTGGCTACGCAAGGAAGTTGCGAGGGAACTGGGTGTGGCCCCGGATCTGGGTCCGGACTCATGATTTGTCCGGTTTCTCGAGAGAATGTCGCCATGAATAGTCAAGCAGCCCTCATCGATCTGCATCGAGGATAGAATTTTGAAAGATCCGACCTGGTCCCGCATAGGCGAAACCTTTCACGCCGCTCTGGAGTGCACCCCGGACGAACGCGATGATTTCCTGGCCCGCGAGTGTGGCGATGACCCCGCTCTGCTGAACGAGGTCCAGTCCATGCTGGCCGCCCACCAGGGCGACACCCGCATGCGGGTGGAAGACCGCCTGCTGAGCGACGGCCAGACGGTCGCACCCCGCCTGGGTTCGGTCATCGGATCCTACCGCCTGGTCTCGCTCCTCGGGCGCGGTGGCATGGGCGATGTGTATCTGGCCGAGCGCGATGACGACCAGTTCGAACACCGCGTGGCCTTGAAGCTCATCCGCCCAGGCCTGGGTGGCCAGGTGGCCACCGAGCGTTTCAAGCGCGAACGCCAGATCCTGGCCCAGCTCGACCACCCCAACATCGCCACGCTTCTGGACGGCGGGGTCACCTCGGATGGCCATCCCTACCTGGTCATGCAGTACGTCGACGGCCAGCCCGTCACCGAATGGTGCCGGGAGCGCAAGCTCTCCCTGCGGGATCGGCTCGAGCTTTTTCAAACCGTATGCGATGCCGTGCAGGCCGCCCACAACGCCCTGGTGGTACACCGCGACCTGAAACCGGCCAACATCCTGGTCACCAATGACGGGCAAGTCCGGCTACTGGACTTCGGCATCGCCAAACTTTTAGACGACGAGTTGATGGACGAGGCCCAGCAAGGCCTGACGGTGAACCTGGATCTGATCCTCACCCCTGCCCACGCTGCTCCGGAACAGATCACGCGCCGCCCTGTGACCACGGCAACGGACGTCTATGCCCTGGGTGTTTTGCTCTACGAATTGCTGACCGACGAACAGCCTTTTGCCATCGATCAGAGTTCGGCGGCGGCCATCGAGCGCTCCATCTGCGAAACCATTCCTCAGCCCCCCAGCCGCCGCGTGCACGGCCAGGGCCAGAAACTGCGAGGCGAGTTGGACCACATCGTGCTGATGGCCCTGCGCAAAGAACCCTCCAGACGGTATCAATCCGCACGTGAACTCGGTGACGACATCGCCTGCCACCTGGAGGGCAGACCGGTCAAAGCCCAGGGTGACTCGGTGGCCTACCTCTCCCGCAAATTCCTGAGCCGGCATCGCTGGGCAGCAACTGCGGCCGCCGCCTTTCTGGTGATCATTGCCTGGTCCCAGGGAACCATCACGCAGGAGTCGCACAAGCGGTTGGCCGAACGCGACAGGGCCATTGCGGAACAGGAAAAGGCCGACGCTGTGGTCAACGTGCTCAGCGCTCTCTTGACGCGTTCCAACCCCGCCAACCTGCCCGCGGGTGGCATCCTGACCCGCGACAACTTCATCACCATGCTGGACGAGGCGGTGGGCGACCTGGACGACCAACCCGGGGTGCAGGCCCGTCTGCGCGAATTGCTGGCCGATGTGCACCGGGCCCACAACCGCAATGACGACTGGCTTGAGGCCATCGAGAAAGTGTTGAAATACCACGAACAGGTCGGCAGCCCGGAGCTCACCCTGGCCGCTCTCCAGCATGAAAGGGCCCTGGCCATCAAGGCCGTTCAGGGCCCTCGAGCCGCCGAACCCTTGCTACGGGAATCCCTCGAGCGGTACCGACAAATGCTGGGTCCCCGGCACAGGGACACGGGCATCGCCGTCCAGGATCTGGCCGAGGCCCTGATCATTCATCGGCCCGAGGAGGCCTCTGCGCTCATGGACGAGGCCTTCACTATCGCTCAGGCCAACGATGCCGTTGATTTCCTGGCCATGGCCCGGGCCTTCAACGGCCTGGGCAACCTGGTCCTGGCCCGGGGGGATATTGCCTCGGCTCGGGATAACTACGAAAAGGCCCTTGGGCTGCTCGAACCCTTTCTGGGTGAGGCCCACCCTTACGTCATGACCGTCAGCGCCAACCTGGCCCTGACCCTGCGGCAACCCGAAGAGTTGGCTCGGGCCGAGAGCTTGCTCAATCACAACCGGGAATTGTTGGAAAAAGTCCAGGGCGGCCGTAGCAGGGACGTTGGGCGAGCCTGGGAATCACTGGGAGTGGTGCTCGTGCTCCAGGGACGGCACGACGAGGCGATCGATGCTTTCGATCGGGCTACCGCCATCATGAGCGAGGTAAGCGGTAAGAACCACGCCGACACAGCCAACCCCCTCGTGAAGGCCGGCACGGTGCTCACTGCAGCCGGTCGACCGCAGGAGGCCGTGGAGCGATTTGCGCAGGTCCGCGCCATGGAGGCAGCCCGCCAGCCCTCCGAAGAAACCGGCGAAAAGCTCCTGCC
This sequence comes from Candidatus Krumholzibacteriia bacterium, assembly GCA_024762975.1. Classification (GTDB taxonomy): domain Bacteria; phylum Krumholzibacteriota; class Krumholzibacteriia; order LZORAL124-64-63; family LZORAL124-64-63; genus JANTGJ01. Next base: position 3,434 of record JANTGJ010000087.1, on the reverse strand, counting down.
TCTCTTCGGCCACACCATGCAGTGCCTGGCCCTGTACGAAGCAGGGTCCCGGGAAGAGGCCCTGGTCCTGCTGGACACCCTGTCCCACCATTTGGATGAGCCCGCCCGAGCGGGCCAGGCCTGGGTGCTGGCTGAGCTGGCCACAGTTCGGGCCACCCTATTGCTGGCCGAAAAACGTCCTGCCGAAGCCGTGACAGCAGCCCGACAGGCCTTGGCCGAGCGAGAAAAGGAACAGGGCGGCCTGCCTCGCCTGATGGCTCGCAATCAAGCCTTGTTGGCGGCAGCGTTGGCTGAATCAGAACAAAGAGACCGGGCGGCGAACCTCCTGTCCGACTCCTATGCCAAGGCTCTGGACTGTGGATATCTAACACCTTTGCAACGGCTTATACTGGAGAAAGCTCACGAATCCCTGGGTCTTTGACCTGCGGCCCGAGAAAGCTCAGTGAATTCTGTCCGACTTACTCCGCTGGTGTCGCCGGTAGTCATCCCCCGGCAGAAGCGCTCGGGGAAGCGGCGGGCATGCATCGATAGCGTCGAAAGCTGACAAGATTTCGGTGTGTATCCGGCAGATCAAAATCGAAACGGCCGCCGGTCATCATCACCGGCGGCCGTTCTTTCATCAGAATTATTAGAAAGTGTAGGTCATCGACGCGCCCAGCGTTCCTGCGCCCACGGCCATCTCTTCGAAGGCGCCGAAGTCGTCGAACACGGCCCCCCGCATTTCTGCGCTCAGCCCGATCGCGAAGCGATCGCTGACGGCCCAGTCATATCCCAGACCCAGTGCGATGGCGCCGCCGTCCTCATCGAATTCCTCGATCACGTCGTCACCCAGGTCGACCTCGAACTTCGCGGCGCCCAGGCCGGCCCTCAGGAAGAAGCCGCCGCCGGCGGGATAGACGGTAGCCAGCAGCGTCTGCGTGCACAGGCTGGTCTCGTAGTCGCCACTCCTGTGCCCGAAGCTGCGGCCTTCGAGCGCCAGCGAGATGTAGGAATTGAAGGCATAGCCCAAGCGAAGTCCGAGCGCCGAACCGGTCTGGTCGCTGTACTCGTATGTCTTTCCGGCCTTTTTGAATTCGTAGCCCATGCCACCGCTGCCGATATCCAGGCCGAGAAAGAATCCGTCGCGGTCACGGGAGGGTTCGGCTCCGGCGACACTGGCGCCGATCAGCAGGGCGGTGAGGGTCAGGAACATCAGGGTACTGGCGATTCGCGTGAACTTGAACATGGTCGGTCCTCCTGGGTCAGGTGTCGGTGCGACCGGAGTCGCGTCGAAGTGTTCTGCCCAGTAATTGCAGTTCGCGTTCCGATTCTGACCTTGTGCCCCTTTGATTCGTATGTTGCCTTTCGAAAGCATCTTAGGAGATCGACAGGACGTTCAGGCGCCCCTCTGCGATCTGTGCCTTTTCGTCACACTGTGACGAGTCTACTGCGCCGAATTGTCCCTCCTCAGGGGGGGGGGGAGAGCCACGGGTTGAGGTATCACCCGGTTGGGTTGGGACGCATTCCCTGGGCAAACGATGCGGACGCGATTTTCAGAATCTTCAGAAGCCATGTCCGGTTTCCCGGCCGCGTGTCGCCATAGCATGGTGGAAGACGATGACTACGGACCGCCGGGATCGTGTTCGGGATCCGCTCGCATGACGCGCCATCACCTGACTTCGCGAAGTGCTCCAATCTGCGAACCGGACACGATCCCGGCGGTACCGATTGAATTCCGGGAAATATTCCCGGTCATTCCGGAGGCGAACGATGAATCGACAGAATGTGAAAACCCATCTCCTGGTAGGGATGGCAATGGCCCTGGTTTGCACAGCGGCGGTGGCCGCTCCCGGCGATGCGATTTGGATGATTCACCCGGGAGCCGATTTCCTGGCGGCGTCCGACAAGCAGGACGGTACCGTGGCGGCGGCCTATTTCTACGAACCCACTGATTTTGGCAATGGTGTCATCACCCCGCTGACCTTCGGCGACACGGCAGTAGTCCGTTACAGCAGCGCCGGTTCGTTGGACTGGCTGGTTCATCTCTCGCCGACGGACGGTGGATACGGCGGTGTGTACGCCATCGAGGCGGATTCGACCGGGGCAGTCTACCTGGCCGGTACCCTGAGTTTCGGCTCGCTTGACTTCGGTGGCGGTCCGCTGACGGCCGCAGGGGAAAACTGCTTCCTGGCCAAGTTCGACGGAACCGGGCAACACGTTTGGAGCCGTCTCGTGGGACAGCTGGCGCCCAGCGCATTGTCGGTGGCCGGCGACCGCCTGGCCGTGATCGGCGACAACCAGGGAACGGTCGACCTGGGCGGCTCCGCCATGACGTCTGCCGGCGGAAATGACATCTGTGTCGGTGTGCTCGATCTGGATGGGAACCACTTGTGGAGTGCCCAGTTTGGCGATGCCCAGGCGCAGGCCGTGTTGGGCGGCGGGCTGGATGCCGCCGGCAATCTGACCGTGGCTGTGGCCGTGGATGGTGAAGTCGACTTCGGCGGCGGCACCTTGACCGCTACGGCTACGGACCTGGGCCTGGCGAGCTTCGATGCCACGGGCCAGCATCGGTGGAGCTCGCTGTTCAGCGGAAATTTTGCAGCCTGGCCCGGCTTCATCGGAGCCGCATGCGATGTGGGCGCGGACGGCCGGTCGGTGGTGACCGGATGGTACACCGGAACCGTCGATTTCGGGGGCGGCTCGCTGACCGGAGATGACGACGGTTTCGTGGCGGCCTTCGATTCGGACGGCTCCTACCTTTGGAGCCGCGCCTTCCCGAGCGACCCGGCCGTGAACATGTACGCCGCTTCCATCAGCGGCGACGGCCTGGTTGCCGTTTCCGGGGTATTTATCGGGGCCGTTGATTTCGGGGGCGGCGATCTGATCGGCCAGGGAGATCTCGTCATCGCCTGCTACGGCCCCTCGGGCAATCCGCTCGGCAGCTGGGATTACGGAAGCCCCCAATACGACGATTACATCGCCATCGACTTCAGCAGCGGTGGCGATCTGATCGCCTGGGGGTTCACTTCGGCCGGGGCTGACTTCGGGTTTGGTCCGACCGCAGAGTGGGGCTCGTTCCTGGGCCGCATCACCGGCCCGGAAGCAGGGACCGGAGGCCCGACGGGGGTTGATGGAGTACCGGCGCTGGTGCAGGCCGTCTCCGGCTATCCGAATCCCTTCAATCCCATCACCAATATCTCCTATACCGTGGTGCAGGAATCGGAGGTGTCGGTGGCGGCGTACGATCTGCGCGGCCGATTGGTCCAGGTGCTGGTCCCGCCGCGCGCCCAGGAGCCGGGTGAGTACAGCGTGCGATTCCAGCCCGAGTCGTCGGGTGTGTACTTCGTGCGGGTTCGCGCCGGAGCTACCGAGCAGGTGGTCAAGATGACGGCCGTGAAGTAGATCCGCTCGATTGCGGCATCGAATGATTGGCGCCCGCCGGCTGTTGCCGGCGG
>JANTGJ010000086.1 GCA_024762975.1 Candidatus Krumholzibacteriia bacterium | reverse complement strand
ACAGGCCTGCCCACCAGACCGCGAGTACCAGAACGAGGCCGACGAGGAACCACTTGTTTTTCACTCCGCCTCCCGGCCCTTGCGACGACGCAGGTAGAGATTCCGCGAATAAACAACGACACCAAAGGATTGCCCCAGAATAAAAACCGGGTCACGGATATATATCGCATAGCTGGCGAGGAATACCGATCCGACCAGGCTGGCGTACCAGAAATAGATCGGAAATACACTTTCCTTCCGGGACTCCGATACGATCCATTGGACCACGAATCGCGATGCGAAAACCGCCTGACCGAACAACCCGATGACTTTCCACAGGAACGGCGTCATTCGGCGTACCCCGCCGGGGCCGTAGCGCGAATTCCCCTCACATAAGCCGCCATGCGGGGCAGGTCCCGCAATCCCTGCACCCCTCGGTCGAGGTTGCCGTATTTGCTCTGGCCATTCATCCGGTCGTGGTGCGTAACGGCGACCTGGGCGATTCTCCAGCCTCCCAGTTCGATCAACGCCGGCAAGTAGCGATGCTGATTGGCGACGGGTTTCAGGCATTCCAGGATCCCACGCCTGACGATTCGGGTACTGCACCCGACATCCCGGATCGAATCGTGTAGGACCATCCGACGGACCCCGTTGGCAATACGACTGGCCAGCCGTCGCCCCAGATCGTCGTGACGGTTCTGCCTGTATCCCAATACGGCATCCAGATCCTCCCGAATGGCCTTCCGGTACATTGCGGGCAAATCCGCCGGGTCATTCTGAAGATCGCCGTCCAGATGTCCGACCCACGAACCCCGCGACGCGAGGAGGCCGCTCCAGAGTGCCCCGGTCTGCCCCTGCCGTCGCGGATGGCGTACAAAGGACAAACGGGGCTCAACAGCTGCGAGGTCCTCGAGGAGCCGGTCGCTCCCATCAGAGGAGGCGTCGTCGACCAGTACGAATTCGACCGTAGGCTTCGCCTCCCGCGGAAATGCCTCGCCCAGACGGTCCACAAGTTCAGCTAGGCTCCCCGCCTCATTGTAGCAGGGAACGACGATCGACAATTCCGTGTCGGAAACGTACACCAGACCAACCTCTTGCAGTTCGGGGGAACGGGTTGTGCGGATCCTAGAGCCGCTACATGAAGAAAAGATGAAGGCTCGGTGATGCCGGTTTGCCGACAGCAGAACGGTGGCGGTTCGGCGTGGGACTGCCCGTGTCTCCACGGAGAAACTCTACTGCACAATCAGGAAATCCGGAAGAAGTTCTAGAACTTCCGTTCCGAAAAGGCACCGGAACGGAATCGTCAATTCTGGAATTTTTCCGCCGATTCATGGAAACTTCATCTTCTGGGTCGAATGTATCCTCGTGACTCGACGACATTCCATCGTCGAGAGCGAATTCTTCGAAACGGAGGAAGATACCATGAAGTCCCGAAAGACCTTGCTGACTCTTGTTGCCGTAGCGGCCCTGGCGTCGATCATCGTCGTGGCTCTGGCCGTCGCCGATGAGGAGATCGGAAAGCAGGAAAACGAAAAGGTCGTCGCGCTGAATGATATGCCCCAGCCCGTTCAGGATACGATCCTGAAGGAAGCCCAGGATTTCGAGTTGAACGAGTTGCTCGAGGTCACGACCGACGAGGGTACATTCTACGAAGCTCAGTGGCTGGAGGGCGACAACGAGGTCAGCATCCTGATGACCCCGAACGGCAAGATCCTCGATCGCGAACGGGAAAAGGCCGACAACGAAGAAGAAGACGCTGAAGAGGACGACGACGACTGATTGCTTTCCGAATCAATCGCCTTGCATGGACGAAGGGCCACCGAAAATGAAACTCCTGGTTGTCGAAGACTATGTCCCCCTTCGGCGTTCCGTGGTCCAGGGCCTGAGCGAAGCGGGCCATGTGGTCGACTCGACGGGAGACGGCGAGGAAGCGCAATGGTACCTGGCCGAGTTCGAGTACGACCTCATGGTCCTGGATCTCATGCTGCCGGGGCTGGATGGGTTCGCCCTGTTGAAATGGCTCCGCAGGGAAAACAAACCGACGCGGGTGCTGATCCTCTCGGCCAGGGACACGGTGGGGGACAGGATCAATGGATTGGATCTCGGGGCAGACGACTATCTGGTCAAACCGTTCGCTTTCGGCGAACTCCTGTCCCGAATCAATGCTCTCGGTCGCAGATCCACAGGACCCCGGGGGCCGATCCTCTCTGCTGGCAGCCTGATGATCGATACGAAGGCGCGGCAGGTTTCCCGGGACGGTGAAGTCGTGGAGTTGACGCCGAGAGAATTTTCCCTACTCGAGTTCCTGGTCCGAAACCAAGGACGGGTCATGAGCCGGGTACAGATCTGGAACTATCTCTACGACATGAATGCGGAGATCAACAGCAATGTCATCGACGTTTTCGTGCGAACGTTGCGTCGCAAACTCGAAGCGGACGGATCCCCGCGCCTGATCAAGACGCGACGAGGATTCGGCTATCTCTTCGAGGCGACACCGTGAATCATTCCCTCCGACAGAAACTGGTGTTGCGCACCGTGCTTGCGGTTGCCACGGTGCAGGTTCTATCCGGCGTGGTGGTGAACCTGTTCGTCACCGACGGCTTGCGGGATCGCTTCGACCGCCGATTGCTGGGCCGTGCCGAGTTGTTGACCGCCGAGGTCGAGATCCTACCCGACGGCATCACCACCGATCTCGAGGAGTTTGATCCGGCGAACCTGCCGGACGGCGCCGAGCAGCGCTTCCTTCAGGTCCGGGACGACGCAGGGAACCTTCACTATCTGTCAACCGCGAGGCGGGGAATCGCCCTTCCGGCCCCCGATCCGGCCGTGGGTGAAGCCATCTACACCACGCTCGTACTGGAGGATGGACGGAGGTTTCGCTGCGTACATGTAGGATTTCACCCGGAGACCGACGGGGAAGATGCGGACCCCGGGTCGCTTCCCGTCCCCAGAGATTCCACGACGACGCTCGTCTTGACCTTGGCGCGGGATTCGGCCTCCCTGGAACGCGACCTCGGCTACTTCCGCCTGCTGCTGATTCTCGGGATCGCCGCCACCATGCTGATTCTCCTGGTGGCGCTGCTGGCCCTGATCCGGGCCACGCTGTCTCCGGTCGAAACCCTTGCGACCCGGATCTCGGAAATGGATCCAGGACGGCCTGAAATGATCACGCTCGATGTCGATGTTCCGGCGGACTTCCAGCCCATCGTGACCAGGCTGGACGAATTGCTGAACAAGGCAAGGAGAGCCGTGGAACGGGAACAGACTTTCACCGCGGATTTTGCCCACGAAATGCGAACTCCGGTCGCCGGTCTGCGTTCGACCCTGGAGGTCGCACTGACCCGTGAGAGATCGAAAGACGAGTATTCGAGGATCTTGACCGAATGCCTCGGCATGTCGAAGGGGCTTCATCGACTGACCGAGACGATGCTCATGCTGAGGCGACTCGAGAGTGGTTCCGCCCAACCCGGAACCGAATCGTTCCCGGTACGCGAACTGGTACAGACTGTCGCCGACACCCTGAAACAGACCGCTGGAATCAAGGGAATGAACATCAAGACCGATTTCGAACCCGGGCTGGTCCTTCGCACCGACCAACCTCTGATGGAATTGGCGGTCAGGAATCTCCTGGAGAATGCGGTGGCTCATGGCGATGCGGGGAGCGACATCATCGCAAAGGGTATCCGCACCGGTGATTCCCTCCGCATTGAATTCCGGAATGCGGGTGGTCCCGAGACCCAACAGGGGGCTGTGGCGCTGCGCGACCGATTCCGACGGGGCGATCGCAGCCGTGAAACCGTACAAGGCCACTACGGCCTGGGCCTGGCTCTGGTCGATGCCATCGGCCAGGTGCTCGGATTCCGGATGGATATCCGGATCGAGGTACCCGGGATATTCGTGGTCACCCTGCGATTCGCGAATGGTTCGCACGAAGCGGTCGCTGGAACCAGGACCCCGGCCGGATCGCCGGGGTCCTGGTTTCGTTCACCGTGATGGAATGAAATACATCACTTGATCATGACCATGCGTCCGGTTTCGACCTGGCCATCGATCGAGAGACGCCAGAAATAGAGTCCGCTCGAAGTACGTTGACCACTGCTGTTCCGACCATTCCAAACCACCGAGTAGTTGGAATCACGGGCCGACTGTTGCTCACTCACCAGAGTGGTCACCAGACGGCCGGCCAGATCGTGAATCTGGAGCGTCACCTCTGCGGATCGGTCCAGGGCGTACTCGATCGTAACCGACGGGTTGAATGGATTCGGATATACCTTCTGCATGCCCAGCAACTGCCGTGGAATCGTTCCCACTTCGGCGGCGTTGCCCAGGGTCTGAACCTCGGCGGCAGCGGTCAGGATTTCGCCGAACGTGATCTGGAAGTCGTCATTGGACAACGGCTTCGACTCGGACGAATGGATCGGCTCCAGGATGAGCGTGCCCAGATCCATATCGTAGACACTGCCCTTGTCGTCGAATGAGGCCATCACGACCCAATCCTTGCTCCGGGAGTTCTTGCGGTAGCTCGGCGACTGGATCATCGAACTGCTCGCGTCAACCTGCCAGTCGACGATTCGGTAGGATCCTACCTGCTCGGCGAGCGTGGCGGCCACGGCGGTAACGGCACTTTGACTTTCCAGTTGCACCCGGACCGAAATCGCGTTCGTACCGGACGCCTCCTCGGCCTGGAATTTCAGCCGGGCATCCGAAACCGGTACGAGGGCGCTGCTCGCCGCTGCGAACGTATGACCGTAGTGACCGGCGAACAGTCCGATATCGGAGAGATTCACCGTTCCGTCCGGATGGAGGTCCTGGCAGTAGTCCGATTCCGGATGTTCCGAAGTGCCATAGAAGGCCTGAATGAGTTGTACATAGTCGACCAGATTCACGGTCTGATCCCCATTGAAATCGACGGTCCGTACGGCAAGATCCTCCAGGGTCCCGATCGGCATTCCCTCGAAGCGGAGCGGCAGCGGAAGAGGACCGTTGGCCGGATCGTTGCACCCCGTATCCGAGCAGACACCACATCCACCGATATGGGATCGACGCAACGTGACGGTGTAACCGTTGGAGGCATCCGCGGCGGTATCCTGGGAAGCATCGTCGTAGAATCCGTACCCCAGGCCCTCCGTATCCAGGAGGATCTGTTCGGGCTGAATCGAGGAGGTGCCGGACATGCTGGCGTCATCGAAGTCGACTTCGATGACCAGTACATCCCCGGTGTCCCCCAGCGGACAACCCAGCAGGGTGTTGCCGGCGATCGGCAGCGTCTGACCATCGCGTTCCAGATGGGCGCTGATCGTCGGCAGCGTGTACAGCTGCGTAATCGAGACTCTCGAATCGACCGACACACTGCCCGGATAAACCTGGAGCGGACCGCCGCCCGGCCATCGGATCGTGATGGCGTCCACGGTCGTGGCTGCTCCCAGACCGAAGTGAATACGCTTCGTGTCCTGACCCGGTCCACCATCGGACTGGACCTCGCGAATCAGGGGCACGCCATCGGCGATTACGGTGACCCGGGCCCCCAGGGCGTCTCGATTGCAGGCCACGCCGGTCAGATCCACTTCCAACCAGTGGTTCCCATTGTCGATCTGGTTGTTCATCAGAAAATTCGCGCCGTCCGAACGGGCGACATAGATATCCAGGGTACCGTTCTCGTCGAAGTCGCCGGCGACCGCGGCGGTGTTGGCACCCAGGAAGTCGTCGCCGACGAGGGGAACCGACCGGAAACTTGCATTCATCGAACCGGCCGACTCGATCCTGTTCACCACGAGCACATCGGACGCGCCGGTGCGGGTCTGGTACAAGTCGATCCAACCGTCGTTGTTGAAATCGCCCGCAGTGAGCGAGGACGCCGTAGAACCATATCCCATGTTATCGGAGATATGAACGAACCCCTCCGCATCGATCAGGTAGGTTCTCGCGTAGCCCAGTCCGGACATCACGGCGATGTCCAGGATTCCATCGTTGTTGAAATCCGCCCAGACCGCGTCTTTGGCTTCGCTCACGGTGTTGACGTGGCCGCTCCAGAACATGAAGTCGCCCGCGTTGTTCTCCAGTAGCCGGGAACTGTCGTAGCCGTTCGCGTTCGGCGCGTTCAACAGCAGGTCGTTCCAACCATCGTTGTTGATGTCGCCCCAATGGGCACCGGAAGTCGCGTTGCCAAGCGCGGCCTGGGCGGCCAGCGTGCCGGGGAGCAACTGGAACGGTGATCCGCCTGCCCCATTGAACAGTCGGTTCGAATCGTTGAATCGTGTCAGGATCAGGTCCAGCAAGCCGTCATTGTCGACATCGCCCCAGTTGCCCGAGGTGGCGTCCGGAATGGCGCTCAGGTCGCTCGAATTCGAGGACACGTCGGTCAGGTCGGAGCCGACCTGGGCGAAAAGGAACTGCTGCCCCTGGGAGCTGGCCAGAAACAGATCCTGGTCGCCGTCGTTGTCGGCGTCGGCCCAGGACGCGTCGGCGATCTCGGTGACCGCAGCCAGTGCTGCCGGTGTCGCGTCGACAAAACCGGCCGCCCCCGAATTGATCAGCAGGCGATGAGCGGACCCGTCGTTGGCGATGAACAGGTCGTCATCCCCATCCTGGTCGTAGTCGAGCACGGAAAGAGCGACGGAGTTGCCCGGGTCCCTGAGGTCGGCCGGCGTGCCCTGCTCCAGATCCAGCGCGTACGTTGCGGCGAATTCGACGGTACCCGATACCGCGCCGCCAACGAGTTGGGTCATCGTCGGAGGCGAATTGTAGAACGGCGCCACCTCGAAACTGACGGTGTAGTCGCCGCAGGTCGGTACGATGAATTCCTGGTTCGCCGTACCGGAGTATTCGAATCCTCCGGGACCGCTGATGTTCCACTCGAACCCGAGATCCGGCGGCGTGACCGCGATGCTCACCGTCTGGCGGCACCCCGGGTAGTCGAAGGTCATGGTCGGTCCGCTGACCGATACGTTCTGTACGACCGACTCCATCATGTCGCCATCCCACCAACGGGCCCGCGGGTCCATGTCGGGGTCGTAGTCCTCGTAGCCGGGAGCCGAGAAAAGATCCGTCGAGTTGCCGAAACTGTGGTGTTCTTCAAGCTGCCACAATCCATCGGCTTGCACGAGGTGGACCAGGTAGTGGTTTGGATCGTCCTGGTAGTGCCTGTTCTGGTCGACGTGATAGATCGCCAGTCCCGAGTCGTCAATTCGATCGTCCCGCCCACTCTCTTGCCGGTTCTCGATCAGGAAGAACTCCGACGTGATGGCCGGATTCGGGTGAGGGATGATGTACCCGGTGCTGTTGCCGGCGGTCGCCACGAATCCATGGCCCGCTCGGTCCAGTACGATCGGATCCAACCACCCGGCCAGCATCTTGGGATACGCCGAAGGGTGAACCGGGTCCGTGTCATCGATGCCACCGTTGCCCCCGTAGGCCATCAGGCAGTAGTCCCCCAGGCCGTAACCCTCACCTGAAAGGTCGTAGAGGTCCGGCCATTGTCCCAACAGATGGCCCGACTCGTGGCAGAAAACACGCAGCGCGGGATAGTCGCCGAGGTTGCAGACCAGGTAGTGTTCTGCCCGCACGCCGTCGTATTCGAGACTGATATTGTCGGTATAGTGGGGCCACAGATTGCCCTGACTGCGCGCACCCCAATAGTAGATGTTGATCGCGTCGATGATTCCGTCGTCGTTCGAATCATACTGACCAAAATCAAAGCCCTCCGCATCCATCTGCGACAGGACGGCCTCGATCGTGGACGGCCAATCCTGTTGTCCGGATTCGAGTGCGCCGCGCGCCACGGTGGATTCATGGAAATGCGGAGTGAGTTCATTGTAGTACCACAGATCGTCGCTCGAGACGTCGCGGAAGTAGTCGTACACCGAGCCGTGGTTGCCATGTGCGGAGTACCCGGTGGCATTCAGGCTCGCTTCGACATCGTCGATCCAGTTCTGCTGGTCGGCCGGATCCGGCACGTCGGCCTCGAAGTCGAATCCTGCGAGACCGTCCGGATTCGGAAAATCGATCAGGATCGTGATGCCGGCGACCTGCCCGGACGTCACCGGGTTCATGTCCAGTATCTTCGACGAGTCCGGGTGAAACTGCGCCCGCTTTTTCGATGCGATCGCCGAGACGGCCGCCTGGTCCAACTTCAGCTTCGGCGTCAGGCCACCGGGAGCTGGTTGATCCGCCCGAACCCCGGTGGATTGGAATTCGTTGCCGCTCGAGGCAATCTCCGCATAGCAGAGGTAGCCCGATTCCGGATCACGAATCAGAACATAGCCGTCCGAGTTTTCGATCCAATTGTAGAACTCGTCGCCGAACAATTGGACCTGGGCGACGGAGCCATCGGGCTGAGTCATCACGGATGTCTGGTCCCACACCGGTGCGCCGATTGCAGCGGTGCTGAGCAAGGTCAGCAGCAGCAATCCGGACCAGCGGACAGAAAGTTTGAATCCTTGCATAGGTATTCTCCTTAAGCGTTCCGACTCGCACAATCGGGCGATGCGAGCCAATCATATGAAGCTGAAAAACTGCGCGCGGAAGGCCGGCGCCGGTGACCGCGGGTTGCCCAAACGCGGTCTATTTTCGCGACAGCCAGGGTTCCCGGGAATCAAGAGAAAGAATTCGGCAGGTTGAAATCGCGGGGGCGGAAAGACCGGCGAGCGAGAGAGGGCGGAATCGATCAACCCACACGGCTGAAATCGGTTGGATCAGTTCTGACGCGGGCGCCGGGACGTGCCCACCACCTGTTGGGATCCCCAGTAGAAGGGATGCTCCCACTCCTGCCGGGCGGCGCGTATCTCTCGCTGCGCGGCATTCAGGGCGACGGGAGCCGATTCACCGGCCAACCAATGCCGGTGGAACCGGATCGCGAGGGCTTGCGCGGCCTCGTCATCCACCAGGTGCGTCGAAGCGATGACGCAACGCGCTCCGGCGGACAGGAAGGCATTCGCGAGTCCGGCCGGTCCGGAGCGGGCCCCCAGGCCGGCCGACGATTCGCAGGAAGAGAGATACACCAGTTCGGTATCGAAATTCTGCGATTTCAGAGAGGACGCCGAGACCGGTTCTCCGTCCGCACCGGCAATCAGCAACCGCATTTCATTCGCCCCCCCGCCCACGGCCTGGGTGTGGCTCGCGATGTGAATGGTATCGAAACCCGCCAGAGGTCGTGTGCCGCTCAATACCTGAGCCACCTCGCTCCCGGTTCTCAATACGGCCCGCCCTGCGGGCCAGACCGCATAGACTTCGCGGGCTTCCGATTCCGCAAACTCGAGCTGCTGCAACTCATGGGGCAGCTCGCTGGCCGCGCCGTTGGCGCCCAGGACGAGCAGGCGCCCCCCCGGTCGATGCCGAATTCGCAGGTGATCCTGCGTCGATTCCACGGCGGGAGAAGACAGAACGAGGATCGGTCCGTGATCCAGGACTGTCTCTCCACGAGGAGAGACCGGCAATGCCACCCAGGGAATGCGGTGCAGATCCAGATCCGGAACGATGCGGAGGATCTGCCCGGGCTGCCAGGTGTCGGCGATATCACCGAGCAGGAGTTTCCCGATCCGCTCGAGCATCCCGGGATTCGGCGTTCGAGCCGGCGAGTTCAAGTCGGCCAGCGCCGGGCCCAACAACGAGCGCAACCCGGCGAGCCCCGGAAGATCGCGCCACGACACGCCCGCGGAGTCTACGCTCCAGCAACCGGAGCTTTCCGTCCCCACAAAAAAGATGAGTTGCGGAGCCAGGACCGGCGATGCCGCGAAATCATCGCTGCGGTCGGTGGCCTGCCAATGAGGCAGTACCCGGCGCGCCATCTGCAGGCTTTTCCCCGGATCGATCCCGGGCAATTCGATCATCGCCTCGACCAGATCGCGCCGGAGATCGCCATTGAAATAGGCCAACTCGGGTGTGGCGCGAGCCTGGTCCTTGCCGACCTGGGCCAACAGTCTTTCCGAGGCTTCACGATACCTCCGCCGGGCCTCGCCCAGCTGGCCCTGGGCAGCCTGAGCGCGGCCGGTTTCCAGATCCAGCCTTGCCAACAGGTGAGTCGGAGACCAGGGATAGCAGGCACTGCGAGCTTCGGCGAAAACCTCGAGCGCGCGGTCCGGATTCCCCTCGCGAAGATGGGAAATTCCGATCAGCAACAACGCAGAAACGCGGGTAACAAAGCGTCCCTGGAAATCCTTTTCGTCGGTGGCCGGGAAAGCGGATCGAGCGTCGGCGAAATCCCCTCGTTCGAGCAGAACCGATCCCAGAAGAAAACGTCCGGTGGACTCCAATTCGGGTGTTTCCAGCTCGATTCCAAGTCGGATACATTCGCGAAAGTCGTCCTCGGCCGCCTGCAGGCTGCCTCGAGCCCGGGCCAGACGTCCGCGATGGTGTGCCAGGGTCCAGGAACGTTCCGGAGAGGGTTTCTTGGCCAAGGCCTCGTCGGCGCGATCCAGGGCTGCCGCTGCCCGGGCAAAATCCCCCCGGCGAGTCAGGAACTCGGCGATCAGCAGATCCAGGTCGGCCGGATCGTTGCGATCGCCCGCGACGTTGGCAAGTTTCGGGCGAAGCTCATTGACCTTGGCAATCGATCGATAGACCAGATCGGGTCGGCCCGTTTCCATCCAGCCACGGATCATCTCCAGGTGCAGTTCGGCCATCATCGAAACGGTCGGTGTCGCGTTCTCCATGTTGGACGCAACGTCGAATAACGAGTCCACGACGTCGAAACGGCCGATCTGCGTATAGTACTCCGCGCGCATCAGGGCGTAGCGCATCGCAAGCATCGGAAACCGGGACCTGGCGACCCAGGGTTCGGCGCGCCGGTGATAGACGAGGCAGGAATCCAACTGGCCGCTTTTTCGATAGCGGTCGGCAATATTCATCATGATGCCCGCCACATTGATCGCGTCCCCATCGGCCAGCAGGACATCCAGGCTCCTGCGCAGGTAGTCGATGCTCCGTTCCCGGTCCCCGGCAACCTCAGCCTGCATCCCGGCGCTATTGAAATTCGCTGCCGCCGGAAAATTCAGATCCAACGCGGTTGCCGCTTCGGCATTCGATTCGTACAGGGCCAGGGCGGGCTCGATCAAAAGCAGGTCTGCCAGGATATCGGCTTTCAGTTTTCTCACTCGCAGGAGAGGGAGAATGGGGCCTCCATCGCGCGTCGTGGCGACGAACTGTCGTTCCGCCAGCGAAACGGCGAACAGTGCGTCCTCCAACTCGAACTGTGCTTTCCTGATTTCCGCGATCTCGGTCCAGATCCGCGCCTCGAGAGAGGGGCCACCGACCCGGCGGGCCGGAGTTACGAGATCCAGTGCCATCTCGAGAGCCTGGTCGAGTTCATTCAATGACCGCAGAGTGAAAACCGCGTCCTTGCCGATCCAGATATCCGTCAGTGAATCCGGAGCTCCGCATTGCTGGAACGCGGCCAGGAAATCCGTACGAAACGCCGTGTAATTGAAAGCTCGCCAGCCCCGAATGTACCGGCCCAGGGCCGTGGTCGTGTCCGAACAGACGGGGCGTTCGAACATCGCCTCGCTGCGGGGATCCCGTCCCATGACCGAGCCCCTGGACGCGGCCAGGGAGGGATAGAGCACACTGCCGGGTTGATCCTTCCACGCTGAAAAGAAGCTGTCTGCGGCGACAGACTCCAGCGCCGGATTCTCGAGGTTCTGGCAGATCGCGTCATATCGGGTCAGGGCACCCCGGGTTGCCCCGGGATCGGTAGGAAGATCTTCCAGGCTGTGACTCGCGGCACTCAGGTAGGGCTCGAGCAATTCCGAACAGTCGAGATCCTCCAGCAGCGGATCGCCATGGCCGGTATCCTGCCCTCCGCAGCCGCAAATCAGGAACAATCCAGCAATCAGGAGTGCTCGTTTCCAGGCACCGACTGGACAGAGCTGCATGAAATTTGGTATGATCCGTGATGAATCGTGATTTGCCATCCTGCTATTCTCGGCGGTTGGAGTCGTGGGGGATGCCAAAAATCATGGTACCTGAAAATCAGGATAATGACACTCAGGCCTTTTGTACATCTCTGATATTGCTTGGGTTACCTCGATTCCTGGCGCGATTGAACCACGATCGAGGGCACATTGGATCCAAACGACGGCAGAAAATCTGAGTTTTCTTTTGAATCGATGTGATTTCCGCTGTCAGGATAGAGAAGGACAACCATCAACAGATTCCCACGAGGTCGTGTGATGCGGAGAGTAAAAATTGTTTTCTTGGTATTGGGGTTGGCCGCGCTGTTGGTCTCGGTCTTCGGGTGTGGAGACGAGAGATCCACCAGCGACGTGACCGGACCAGGAGTCCAGCTGCTCGAAATGACGAGTCTGAATAACCACACCCAGGGCGCACTGCCGTATCCGATTTTGGATCCTCGCATTCCGTGGCACGGCGACTTGGATGTCCTGGAGTATGAAACGCTGGAAGCACCCCTGAATCCAGCCAACGGCGGATTCTTCAGCCTGACCATGAATACGTGGGTTCCCAAATGCACGTTCGGCGTGATGGTCCCGGTCGGTGCGGGAAACGACAACGAGTATACTTTCAGTCTGAGCGTGCCGACGAAAGAGATGTACGATACCTACATCGATCTGCCGCTGATCCTGCGGATGGAACCTTCGAATGTCATCTTCGCCTCCCCGATCGAAGTCTGGGCCTACTACATGCCGTGGGAAAAATTCCCGTTCCAGGACGATGAAACGGCTGTTTTTCGTACCGGCAGCGACCCGGATGCCGAGTACATCCTCATCCCGCCCGAAGAACGCGATATCATTCGGGGGAAGCACCGTCTGCACGCCACATTCCCCCACTTTTCCGACTGGGATCTGCTGGACTGCAAAGCCGGGACACCACCCTGTCCCTCCTTGCAGTAGGATGATGACCGGGACCTCTCACAGGTTGACCGTCACGGAGCCACCGATCGCAAGGCGCGTCGGTGGCTCTGCCGTATCGCCACTCCACACCGACCCGCTTTACTTTCCATGGTAGTTCGCTGTAACTTGCAGTCATACAGGGTGGACCTGAACTGCCCGACGATTGATGATTGCCTCGGGTCGCCCGGGAGCAATCTCCAGCAGACAACCGCGGGCGGTACCGTGATCGAACGCATTCCCTTTCATGATGCAATGCTGAGGTACATCAACGGGAATGATCGCGTTGCCGAATCGATCTGTGAGAGACTGGCCGATCCGATCCGCATCGCCGTTCGTCGGATTCTGACCGACACCGACCGGGACCTCGAGGATATCCTGCAGGATTCGCTCGTGGCGTTTCTCGCCTACCTGCGCAAGGCGGGCTCTCCGCCGGACAACCCCGAGGCGTTCGCCGCCACCATCGCCCGCAATCGTTGCTATAACCTGGTATTGTGGCGACGCCGACGTCAGGCCGCCGACGTTGACGATCTTGCCGACCGGCTTCCCTCCGCTACCGTCAGTCCCCTCGATCTGATCGAAGAGCGGGAGCGCCAGGATCTGCTTGCCGACACACTGGCCCGACTGGACGAGCGCTGCCGTCGGCTCCTGCGCGCGATCTACACCGAGGGCACCACCATCGAGAGCCTGCGTGATACCCTCGGCTTGAAATCCGTGCAGGCGGTCTACTATCGGCGCGATGCCTGTTTGAAACAGGCCACGAAATTCTTGAATCGAACGCTGTTCAGTTGTCGGTTGATCGAAAGGCCGAATACCGAAACAGGAGACGGCGAATGATTTCAGAAAAATATGAAGATGGTTTTGCCTGTATCGATCCGCGCGTCGGCGAGGACATTCTGGCGCTGGTGACGCCGGGAGTCGAACTCGAAGCTGCGGAGCGAGAGCTGCTGACAGCCCACGTCGAAGCTTGCGCCCATTGTGCCTTGTTGCTGGATCTGGAGCGGCGACTGGCGACGGAAACCGCGACCAGGTTGCCCCGCCCGGTCTCGGCTCGCCCGACCAACGCATCCGGTTGGCACGCCGCCACTCGTTGGGGAGCGGCCATGGCTCTGGCAGCCGGGCTGGCCTGCGCACTGATCCTGCCGCCGCAGCCGGTGGGCCCGACGGTCGCAACCCGTGGTGAACCCACCGCCGAATGGATCCGCCCGGTCGAGGGCGAAGTTTTCACGGCCGGCGATCTGGAGATCGGCTGGAGCCCCGTCCCCGGAGCCGATGCCTACCGGATCGCCCTGAGTGACGAAGCGGGCACCACGACCTGGATCACGGAAACCGAAACCACCGAGTTGACAATCCCGCAGAGCGTCGGGATCGAACGTGATACACCCTATCGCCTGGTGCTGGCAACGATTCCGGCGGATCTTCTGCCGCCGGGCCGTGTCAGCGTCGGCTTCCGGGTCGGCGGCCTCCTGGACGTAGCCCTTCATCGGTTGCGGTATCCTCAACCGCTGGGCGTGATGCTGATGGTTCTCGGTGCGGGCTTGCTGACGCTGGCAACTCTGGTCAACGCCGGCCGGCGAAGGTCGAGTCGGGCGGTGTAATCCAGACGATGGAATCGAATCCGGCGGCCCGCCATCCGCTTTGAATTCTCCATTCCCGTGCGTGGCAGGGTCCCCTTGCGTGGTGGTGTCACCTCCTCCATCCGCAGATTCTCGAAACTTTGTGACGAGACTGAAAACACAAGGTCGAGTCACCGTGAATCGCGGGCCGCACGGGAAGCGGTGTGCGGTGCCGAATACCGGGTTGACCGACCAGCCCCTGAACGACGTCATGGATCTCCGCGGAGACATGTTCGTGGCCGAGGGAATTCCACTGACACCCTACAACGATGCCAACCCGGACGTGGAGGTCCCCTACCAGGTGGCTGAGGTGATCATACGCGATACCGGAGGCACCGAACTGACTCGGGGCCTATCCGGTAGCTCCGGTCAGTGTCGAGAAGAGTTGCGTCACGACCGGAGCCGCCGGAAGAGAAGGGTGCACAGCTCTGCTGCTTCCAGGCCAGACGTGTCGGCCGCGGAACGGATGGCGTGGTTGATCGCCCATCAACCCCGTGTGACCGAATATCGAATTTTATTGGTTGCGCATTTCCTTAATTGCTCTACTTTGCCCTGTTGAGAATGATTCCCAATCTAGAATTGAACCTTGGGGGGTTACGCATGCCTCAATCGTGGCGACCGTATATCGCCGGCGCTCTCGTCGGTGTACTGG
Source organism: Candidatus Krumholzibacteriia bacterium (assembly GCA_024762975.1). Classification (GTDB taxonomy): domain Bacteria; phylum Krumholzibacteriota; class Krumholzibacteriia; order LZORAL124-64-63; family LZORAL124-64-63; genus JANTGJ01. The sequence goes on along the minus strand of JANTGJ010000086.1, from coordinate 741 downwards.
CCATTCTTTCGGTCGTGGTTTCGACTCAGATGCTCGGTAAAGCCAAGTATCTGGGAGCCTCGACCACTTTCGTACGCTCAGCCGGTCTGGTCGAGCAGACGGTCGCGCCCGATCACGTGGCGCAGAACGACTACTACCAAAGCAAGAAGGTGAAGGTCGACTGGCAGTTTATGGTGCTGGTCGGCATCCTGATCGGTTCCTTCGCCGCCTCACGCTTGGACGGCAGCTTCAAAACGGAGGGCGTTCCTCCGCTGTGGCGCGAACGGTTTGGATCGAAAGTATCGACCCGCGCGATCGGAGCCTTTCTGGGCGGCATCGTCACGATGATCGGGGCCCGCATGGCCGGAGGCTGTCCCAGCGGGCACGGCCTGAGCGGTTTGATGCAGATGTCCGTCAGCGGCTTCATCGCCATGGCCGGCTTTTTCGGCGCAGGCATTGTGGTCGCGCGACTGATCTACGGCAACCTGAAGGCGAAGGAGGCGAGCCATGACTGATCTGTGGCTGGGTTTGATCACGGGCATCCTCTTCGGAGCCCTCCTGCAGCAGGGGCGTGTGCTGCGCTACGAAAAACAGGTCGGCGCCATGCTCTTCCAGGACATGACGATCCTGAAATTCATGATTTCGTCCATCATCGTCGGCATGATTGGCATCAACCTGCTGGCCAGCCTGGGCGTTGTCTCGCTCAGTGTGAAGGCTACGGCCATCGGCGCAAACCTGATCGGCGGACTGCTCTTCGGTGCC
>JANTGJ010000085.1 GCA_024762975.1 Candidatus Krumholzibacteriia bacterium | reverse complement strand
CGCGAGCCTCGGACGGCAATGTGCACGTTTCGACCGGTGCCCAGGACGCGAACGGCCTGGAAGCGGGAGACGAGATCCGTGAGTTCGTCAACGATATCCACAAGCCGGTGCGGCGGATGTCGAACAACCAGAATTCACCCCTGTTTGATCCCGACGCCCTGGCCACCCAGCATTTCGAGACCTATTTCAACGACTTCGTCGAATTCGAGTCGGGCAACCACTACCAACTGGGCCTGGACGTGACGATGCGTACCCTGGCCTGGGGCAACCCCGCCGCCGACGACTTCGTCATCCTCGACTATACGATCCGCAACATCAGCGGCACCGAGTTGCGCGATGTCTATCTCGGCTTTTTCGCCGACACGACGGTGGGCAATACCGAGATCACCAACCCGTGGGATGATTCAGGGGATTCGCCGTGGGTGTATATCGACGACAAGAACGGCGCTTGGGGAAATGCCGGTCAGGGGTTGCCGGAACGCGCCACACCGGCCGACGATCCCGATATCTGGATGACCTATGAGCACGATGACGACGGCGAGATGGGTATGGCCACCAGCTGGGTGGGCATTCGCCTGCTGGGTACCGATCGCACACCCGAACCGGCTCCGGGAGTCCGTCCGGTTTCGTACAACGCCTGGCGTTTCCGTCAGGTGCCGGACGAGGACGACATCTATTACGATCCCAGTGCGCCGGAGCAGCCGCTGGTCGGCAAGTACCAGCTGATGGGCAACGGCGAATTCGATATTGGCAATGGAACGGATCCGAATACCGGTCACCCGGTGAATTACGACGTGGCCAACAACTGGGTCTCGATGCTTTCGACCGGACCGTTTCCCTACTGGGCTCCGGAAGACGAGATGCGGGTGACCTTCGCGGTCGTTTGCGGACCCGATTCGCTGGGACTGCTGGAGAACAGCCGTGTCGCCCAGGTCGCCTACGACACCGGATTTGCGTTGCCTTCGGGCCCGCCGTCCCCGGTGCTCGATTTTGCCTACAAAGACAATTCGGTGATCATTCGCTGGGAACCGGGCCGCCCGGATGATCCGGAAACCGGTGAACCCCTGCCCGCCGACAGCGCTTTGCGCGTGCCGGAGCATCACATCAACGAATCCAGTGGTCGCCCCGATTTCCAGGGCTACCGTATCTATCGCTACGAAGGCGAAAATTTCTCCGGCGATCCGCTGACCGAGTCGCTGCTACTGGCCGAATTCGACCAGGTGGATGGCCGCGGCTTCGACACCGGATTGCCCGAACTGGCTCCCGACGGACGGCGCGAATTCACGGATTCGACCCTGAAGGAGGGCCATGCCTATTGGTACTCCGTCATCTCGTTCTCGCTGCTGGACGAAGTCACCGGCCAGGACGCATTCCAGAGCGGATTTTTTGAGAACGCGGAGAAGGTCTATCCCGGACCGGCACCGGCCAGTGCCACCAACCCGCAGACGATCAACGTCTACCCGAATCCCTATCGCGTGACCTCGGAGTTCGAGTCGGGTGTGGGCGAGATCGAAACCGGGCGGAAGCTGTGGTTCACCGGTCTGCCCGAGCGCTGCCGGATCCAGGTTTTCAATCTGGCCGGTGAACTGGTCAAGACCCTGCAACACGATGATCCTGTGGATGGCAAAGAGCCCTGGGATCTTCTCAGCGAGCCCGTGCGCGCCGTCGCATCCGGCCTGTACATCTATGTCGTGGAGGATCTTGCCACCGGCGACATTCAGCGCGGAAAGCTGGTGATCATCAAGTGAGACCGATTCCGACGATGAACCCGAAGAGGTGTGCGGTCCTGGCTCGTGTCCGGACGCGGATCATTCTGGGCTGTGTTGCGCTCGCGGCAATGACCAGTGCGATCTGGCTGGTGGGTTGTTCCCGAAATGACCCGTTCGATCCGGACTCGGCTCCGAATGCCAAGCCGGTCGTGCGTATTTTCGCCGCTCCGCTGGATCCGCAGGACGAGCTGGCTCCGACCAGTTACAACGAGCGCACCTTCTTCTGGAGCGGCAACGACAAGGACGGATGGGTGACCGAGTATCACGTCTCCATTCGTATCGACCGCGATGTTCCGGCTCCCTGGGTGGTGACCGACCGTACCGATACGACGATGACCTTCGAAACCGATGAGCTGGGCGAGGCCGAAGCCACATTCTACCTCGTCTGCCGTGATAACCGCGGTGCGCTGAGTGATACCCTCACCCAGTTGATCCCGTTGCGGAATTTTCCACCGGTCATCAATTTCCAGCAGGATTTCGAGCCTCTGTATGATCTCCAGCGCGAGATCTCGGCGACCAACGATACGACCTTCTGGAACTGGGGCGTCAATAGCTTCCGGTTTTTCGCCTACGATCCCGATGGCAGCGACACGATGGACCGGTTCTACCGGTACACGCTGTCCGACACCGAGCCGACCGTGGAAATGAACGAAGGGGAAGCCGGAGCCGATCCCGAAACGATGTGGATCGTGCGCGAATTCCCCGAGCCGGAAGCGGATGTACACAATTTCGAGCTGCACTTCGGTGAAATCGCACCGGGCGAGCGAACCCTGACACTGTCGCTGGTCGACGAAGCGGCGGCCGATACACGGTTCCAGTACACCTGGACCGTGCGCGAACCCAAGGGAGAACCCGGCAGCCGGGTACTCGTCATCCAGGAAGGGGCGCAGGTGCCCCTGGTCTTTTCGGCGGCGCTGGATTCGCTCTACGGAGTGGATGGCTGGGATACCTACCGCTTCTGGGCGCAATTCCCTGATCGTCCGGCGACGCTGATCGACACCTTCCGGAAATTTGATCTGATCATCTGGGGGAACAGCGGGGGCGCCAGCCCCAACCTGATCGATGCGACGGACAAGGTTCCGGCGCTGAATAACGAGTCGATCCTGGGCCGCTACGTGGACATCGACAATCCCGACGGCGGGCGTTTGCTGATGTTCTCTCCCCAGATCGTGGGCTACGGCAGCGACCTGGCGCCGGCCTTCCAGCAGAACGTGCTGGGTGTCAACTCGGTCGGTGCGAACGTGGTGTCGTTGGATATCCCTTCCGGCAAGCAGGCCATCGGAGTCGAACCGCACCTGGGCGCCATGACCTCGGTGACGGTCTACGGCGGTTTGAACGCGGTGACCCTTGATCCCACTTCCTCCGACACCGAGGTGATCTACCGCATGGAATTCTGCCGCGGCTGCTACGGCTCGCGCAACGCACCGTCCGAGCCGGATATCGGGACACGCAGACCGCTGCGCTCGACCGGTCTGACGGCGCGAGTGGTCGCTCTCAGTTTTACTCCGGAGAATTTCTTCTTCTATAACGAGGAGCACCCCGAGTTGACCGACTGGTCGACGGCCGAGGCGCTCCGGGGACTGCTATCCGAGGAACTGGGGGTGAACCCCGAATGAGTTCCCCCCACGTGATTTTTCGCCGGTTGATCCGGGTGCTCGGTCTGCTCGTGGTGCTGGTGCCCGCCGCCGGCCTCGCGCAGGTCCAAACCGACCTGGAACCCGCCACCATCAAAGGCCGCATCTTCGATGACGAGACGGGCGAGTCGATGCCCTATACGAACGTATTCATTTCCGGTACGAATCTCGGCACGATGGCGTTCACCGATGGGTTCTACATCATGCGCGGCCTGCGGCCGGGCACCTATACGATCAAGGCCTCGTACATCTCCTATGCCGTGGGCACCGAGACCGTCACGCTCGGGCCCGGCGAGGTGCTGAACGTCGATTTCCGCCTGATCGTCCAGGCGATCATGGCCGAGCCTTTCGATGTGGCCGCCGAGCGTGCGTTGGTCGAGATCGAGCGCACCGGCAGCGCCCACTTCCTGTCCAGTCGCCAGATGGATGCGATGCCGCTGGACCAGGTCGTGGACATGGTGGCCCAGCAGCCCGGCGTGACGCTGCAGGACAATGAGATCCACATTCGTGGCGGACGTTCCGACGATACCTCCTTCATCGTTGACGGCATGAATGTGAGCGATCCGCTGGCCGGTGGTGGCTACGGATACCAGATCGACGCCTCGGTGATCAACGAGATCGAGGTCCTCACCGGGGGCTTCAACGCCGAATACGGTCAGGCCGTATCCGGCGTGGTGAAGGTCTCGACGAAAGAGGGTGGCGATACCTACGAAGGAAAGGCCAGCTTCAAACGCGACTACCTGCGGGAAACCGTCAAGAACGACCCGCGGGACTGGCGTGACCTGACGGACTACACCGAAGCGCAGAACATCGACATCATCAAGGCCAACCTATCGGGTCCCGATCCGGTGAGCCAGGCACTGCGCAAGCTGGGTATCGGCCTGCCGGGCAAACAGTATTTCCTGCTGAGCGGTTCGACCGATCTTCGCGACGGCTACCTGCCCATCTACAGCCGGCAGGAACGACTTTCCTCGCCGATCTACCAGGATGATCGCTGGTCACCGCGCCAGAACAACAACTGGAATGCCATGGCCAAATGGACCTGGCATATCAACCCGGACAACAAGCTGAATGTCAATGTCAGCCGCCAGTTCGGGATCAGCCAGGGATTCAATCTCCCGGGCGAAGGCTATCCGCGCCCGTTCATGGACAATCTGGACAATTACCTGGCCTTCACGACGGAGAACATCCTGACGCAGGTCTATTACCGGCAGGTACTGAGCGAATCTTCCTGGTGGGAGCTGACGCTGGGCCGCAACTTCAACCGGTTGCACGCCAACGTGAACGGGAATGACGATTTTCTGACCTACGGATTGATCGATCTGTCACGGGACTCCTTCAGCCAGGCCTATGGCAGCGCGGATCGCTGGCACGATCACTACTCCGAATCCTGGACGGCCAAGGGCACCTACTCGTTCATGCATTCGGATCGACACGAATTCAAGACCGGGTTCGATCTCTCATTCACGGAGATGCAGTTGATCGATCTGCAGACGGCACTGGGCAGTCCGCCGGCAGGCAAGCTGGGCATCAAGGAAGACATCTTCGTGGGGCATCCGGTGGTGGGCGCCGCCTTCTTCCAGGACACGATCGAGTACAAGGGACTGATCGTAAACGTGGGGCTACGCGGGGACATCTGGGCGCCCGGCAAGGAAGTCGAGCGGGTCATGGCCAACTCGGACGACTACCTGTTCATCTATGACGACATGGTCGATGAATTCTACGGGAACACGACCGAGCTTTTGGGCCGCAGATGGAAGTCGCGCATCTCGCCGCGTCTGGGACTGAGCTTTCCCTTTACCGAGCGTGACAAGTTCTTCTTCAACTACGGACACTTCAGCCAGTGGCCGCGCTTCGCCTATGTCTATCCGCAGCTCGAAGCACAGCGCGCAACCGAGGTGCAGCTGCTCGGCAACCCGAACCTGGATCCGAAGGTCACCGTCGAGTACGAGACGGGCATCCAGCACGAGTTCGGCGGATTGTGGTCGGCGGGCCTGACGTTCTTCAACCGGGACATCTACGATTACGCGAAGAGCGTACCGCTGGGCTCGGTCGACATCGGCGCGGCTGATACGCCGGACACCACCGATACACTGCCGGTGACCATCCAGCCCGTGCGGTACTTCAACGGCGATTCGGCGCGCAGCCTGGGTGCCGAACTTTCGATTGTCAAACGTACCACCCGGTGGCTGAGCGGTTCGTACAGCCTGGAATTCCAGCGTTCGACCGGCACCAACAGCGATGCCAACGAGGCCTATCTGCAGGCCATCTACGGCGGCAGTTCGAACCAGGATATCTCGATCGGAGGACTCAAGCGCAGTCCGTTGATCTGGGACAAGCCCTGGACGACCAGTCTGAATCTGGATTTCACGGTCATGGATCGCCAACGCCCGGCCGTTCCGGTTGCCTATCCTACCTTGAGCACCTCGTTCCCGTTCCTCGGTGTCGGAGCGAAGCAGTGGACGATGCCCTCGAACTGGAGTGTGAATATTCTGGCGCGGGCCGAGGCCGGCCAGCGTTACACCCAGCTCTACTATATCGGATACAACAATACCGATCAGGGTGATCGCTACTCGCGCGTCGGGCCCTACAAGAGCACGGTCAACTTGCGGTTCAATAAATTCTGGCGCTTCGGACGCGGCAAGAAGTTCACGATCTACATCGAGGCGAGGAACATCTTCAACCACAAGAACTACCGCCGCGTGAATCGTTTCACCGGCGAGGGCTACGCGTTGGGCGACTACAACCCGACCTGGCAGGACACCTGGCAGGAAACCTATCTCGACGAGCGCGAAGAACCGTACACGGTGAATCCCTCGACCTACAGCGAGGCCTATGCCAAGGGCGTCATCAATCCGAGCTACATCGAGAATCCTCGCGTCATTCTCTGGGGGGCGAGCTACCAATGGTAATCACCTCACGCACAAGAATGACCGCCGGCGCGCTGATCCTCGCACTGCTGACCATCGTGTCCGGTCCGGCTGTTGCCGGCGATCTGATTCGTCTCTTTGGCGAGGAGAACGTGGGTACGACCAGTGGGCTGTTCCTGCGGATTCCTGTCGGTGCGCGCGCCGTAGCGATGGGCAAGGCCTACAATGCGCTGGCGCAGGACGGCTCGGCGCCGTTCTGGAATCCTGCCGGCATCGTGCGTACGCCGGGGTTGAAGAATTTCTTCGCCTCGCACGTGGCGTATACGGCGGACATCGACATCGACTATTTCGCCTTCCACCGGCGCGGACAGAACTACGGCATGGGGCTGTCGATGGGGGCGCTGCGTTCAGGCGATATCCTCCGCACGACCGAGTTCCATCCCGACGGCACCGGCGATACTTTCAACGCGAACCAGTTCTTTCTGGGGTTCACGCTGGCGCGAGCGATGACCGATCGGTTCTCGATCGGCGGTACGGTGAAGTACTTCCAGGAAAACCTCGACGAGTTCCAGATCCAGAGTGTGCTGGGCGATCTGGGGATCTTCTACTACCTGGGCTGGGGAGATACGCGGGTCGGTTTCTCAGTGCGGAATTTTGGTACGGAGATGAAGCCGGATGGTTCGCCCGCCGATATCGGATCGACCGTCTCGAAGGATTTCCAGAGTTTCCCCGCACCCACCGTCGGTGCCTTCGGGGCGGCCCGTACGTGGCACCTGGGCGAGGAAACGTCGCTGGTCACAGCGATGGATTTCAGTCACCCGTCGGACTACAAGGAGAGTTTCCACCTGGGTACCGAATTGGGTCTGCGTGAACGCTTTTTCCTGCGCGGCGGCTTTGAAACCAGTCGCGATGAGGGCGGACTGTCCGGCGGCTTCGGTGTCCATCTGAAGCGCAAGGGCTTCTTCCTGAAGATCGACTACGCCTACAATGACCTGGGCAACTTCGGCGGTATCCACTACCTCTCCTGCGATCTGTCGCCGTTGTTCCGTTTGAAGGATCCCAACGCCTGGAGAAGGAGGAACCGATGAAGCGCAGGTTCCACCGTACCGGCTCGCCGGTCCTGATGATCCTGATGGTCGCCGCCCTCTTGAGCTCCGCGCTGCTGCCCCTGGGACTGGGCGGTTGCGGCGACAAGATCGCCATTCCCGAACCGACGACCATCTGGGCGAATTTGGCGTATAGCGTGCAGGATACTTTCGAGGTCGTCGGCGCCCGCCAGTTGCTGACGAGTTGGAGCAACCTATTCGTTCTGACCGACACTGAATTGTCCAAGCGCAATCTGGAACTCGAGGCCGACGCCAGCGTGGCGCTCGATGCGGATCCCACGGCGATGTGTGTCGATGAAACCGGAAGCCTGGTTTTCGTCTGGGAGCAGGGAACGAAGACCCTCAGCGTGTTCGACAGCACCGAGCTCGAACCGGTCGGCTCGGCGAACCTGGTCGAGGTCGAGAGTGTCGTGGCGATGGCCACGGCACCGGCCGGAATGGATACGACCATCGTGGGTGGGCGGACCTTCCTCTACCTGGCCGACGAGGTCTCGGGCCTGATCCATCGCTACGCCGTGATGGGGCCGTCCGATGACAGCTTCTTTTGTAGCGACTGCCTGCTCCCGTGGGGCATCCTGGCCTGGCCCACGGGCGAGGGAGCGCGATCGATTCATGAACCCGCCGGAATGGCTCTGGACAGCGAGGGGCGGCTGCTGGTCTGTGAACAACGCGAAGACCGCAACTGGGTCCTGCGCTTCGACAGTACACCCGATGAGACCGATACCACTCCGATCGATCCCGAGGCCGCGGAGCCGATCGAGGCGTGGGCCGGGACCGCCGTCATCTTCGGTCAGCCGACCTGCGCTCCGGAACCTGCTCAGGCCGACTATGTCCTCGGCAACGCCGCGATCTGCAACGAGGATGATTGGGTCGGCGGCCCGAGCGATGCCGACGGCGAGTTTGATCATCCGGCGGCTTTGGCAATCGACGGCTCCGGCAAGATTTTCGTGGCTGATTCCGGCAACAGCCGGGTGCAGATTTTCGATCCGGACGGCACCTATCGCGCCCGATTCCAGATCCGTGGCGACAATCCGTTGCCGATCAGTCTGGGCCTGGTCGACGATCGTCAAAGCGGAGACCTGGTCCACTACGCGGCCTACGTTTTCATCCTGACCGAGGGCTCGGACCAGGTGCTCAAGATGATCTCGTCCGAGCAGTACCTGGCCGAGAACGGGGAGTTGCCGCCCTACGAGGAATAATCCGTACGGACCCGGCACGAAGAGGCGATCCGGCCGCGGGGGAGAAAGCGAACATGATGGGAGCTGTCGCCGGCGATATCGTTGGCTCGAATTACGAATTCCATCCGGTCAAGACGCTGGTTTTCCCATTCTTTGCGCCGGGGACACGATTCACCGATGATTCGGTGCTGACCATCGCCACGGCTTTTACCCTGATGACCGATGGTGATTACGCGGAAAATTACCGCATCTTCGGTCGGCTGTACCCGCTGGCGGGCTATGGCAGGAGTTTCCGCGAATGGCTGCACTCGGATCTGGCCCGGCCTTACGGCAGCTGGGGCAATGGTTCGGCGATGCGGGTCAGCCCGGTCGGATGGGCGCTGGACAGCGAGGAAGAGGTGCTGCGTGAAGCCCGGCGTTCGGCCGAGGTCACGCACAACGACCCGGAAGGAATCAAGGGTGCGCAGGCAACCGCCCTGACCGTCTTTCTGGCGCGCAGCGGCGCGGACGTCGAGCAGATTCGTCGCGAGATCAGCGGCCGTTTCGGGTATGATCTGTCGCGCACGGCGGCCGAGATCCGGCCCGGGTACCAGTTCGACGTTTCCTGTGCCGGTTCGGTGCCCGAGGCGCTGGTTTGCGCGCTGGAGGGCGAGAACTGGGAACATGCGGTTCGCCTGGCGATATCGCTGGGCGGTGACGCCGATACGCAGGCCTGTATCGCCGGCGCCGTTGCCGAGGCCCTGCACGGACCCATTCCGGAGGAAATCGCCGAGCGCGTGATCGGGATCCTGCCCGAACACCTGGCGGAGATCCTCGACGATTTCTGCAATCAAGACTGACCCCGGACAACGGGAATGGAAGAGAGTACCGTTTGAGTTTCCTGTCGCTGACCAAGAAATTCCCGAAGGGAACCTGCCCCGATTCGCCGTTCTACGTGTCGGTGGCGGGCAATATCGGCGTGGGCAAGAGCATGATCACGACCATGATCGGCGAGGTCCTCGGCTGGCGCATGTACTACGAACCGGTGATCAACAATCCCTATCTCGACGACTATTACAAGGATATGCGGCGCTGGAGTTTTCACCTGCAGGTGTATTTTCTGAGCAAGCGCTTCGAGGTACAGAAGGAGATCCTGGATCATCCCGGTTCGGCGGTGCAGGACCGTACCATCTACGAGGATGTCGAGATCTTCGCACCCACGTTGCACAAGATCGGGTGCATGGATGATCGTGACTACGAAAACTACCGCGAGATCTTCCGCAATATGTCCGCTTTCCTGACTCCGCCAGACCTGATCATCTATCTGTATTGCAAACCCGAGACGGCGATGGGCCGCATTCGGAACCGGGGTCGCGACTGCGAGTCGGAAATCCCCATCGATTTTCTCAAGGGTTTGCATGCCGCCTATGACGACTGGATCGAGCGCGCACCGGCCTTGTGCCCGGTGCACGTCATCGACACCGAAAAAGTCAATTTGCGCGATGACCCGAAGGCCCAGGAGGAGCTGCTCGAGCTGATCCTGGATCACCACCGCGCCCAGCACGAGAAACTCATCCAGAACGGCGGAGGAATGTCTTGAAAACCGGTGATCTGAGACGAAGCGATCTGTTGCGCGGCAGGGCCCTGCCCGACGAGTTGCTGCTCGGGCTGCCCAAGACCGATCTGCACTGCCATCTGGATGGCTCGCTGCGTCTGGCGACCTTCATGGAGTTGGGCCGCGCCGCAGGAATGGAGATGCCCGACGGTGAGGACGCTGTGCGCGCGAAGTACTTTCCCGACGAGCGCGAATGCCTGGTGCATGAGTTTCTGGCACACTTCGATCATACCGTTTCCCTGCTGCAGACGGAAGAAAATCTGAAGCGTGTCGCCGGCGAACTGGTCGAGGATTTTCACGCCGAGGGAGTATGGTATCTCGAGGTCCGGTTCTGCCCCCTGAAGCACACGGAGCAGGGCTTGACGCCGGACCAGGCGATCGCCGCGGTGCAGAGCGGATTGCAGGAGGCTGCCGCCCGCGCCGGAATGACTACGGGAATCATCCTGACCGGCATTCGCACCATCGAGCCGGAACATTCATTGGAATTGGCCCGATTGGCAGTCGATTGGAAAGGGCGCGGCGTGGTCGGTTTCGATCTGGCCGGCGCCGAGGAAGACTATCCTCCGAAACGCCATCTCGAGGCCTTCTACCATGTGATGAACAACAACCAGAACGTCACCATCCACGCGGGAGAGGGCTTCGGCCCCGAGTCGATCCATCAGGCCCTGCACCGCTGCGGTGCCAACCGGATCGGGCACGGCACGCGCCTGGAGGAGGACGGCGACCTGATGGCCTATGTCGCGGACAATCGCGTACCCCTGGAAGTCTGCCTCTCCAGCAATCTGCAGAGTTGCGTGGTCAGTAGCCTGTCTGAACATCCTTTCCGCTACTACCTGCGTGAGGGGTTGCGCGTTACGCTGAACACCGATAACACACTCTTTGCCCGTACTTCGCCGGTGCGGGAGTTGCGATTGGCTGTCGACACTTTCGATCTGACACTGCTGGAGACGGAACACCTGCTGATCAACGGATTCAAGAGTGCCTTCCTGCCGGAACAGGACAAACGCGAAATGGTGCTGAAGGCGCTGGGGGCTTTCTTCGAACTGCGCAATCGATTGAAGTTGGACCAGATCGGCCTGGGTCAGATCGGCCCCGAGGTCGCACCGGGGGCGGGATCATGAGCGAGTCGAATGCACGTTTGGCCTTGTTGAGCGCTGCTTGGCGCGACCGCGTCGGACAAGCCGTGGACTGGCTGGTCGAACGAGGCTACGCCGGCCGCATCGGACTGGTCCTGGGTAGTGGACTGGGGAGCTTCGTTGATGCCGTGGAAGATGCGCAGATGGTGGACTACGGGGAGATTCCGGGCTACTCGACGACCTCGGTAGCCGAACATGCGGGGCGCCTGGTCTGCGGCCGGGCCTCGGGCGTGCCCGTCATTGTCATGCAGGGACGGTTGCATCCCTATGAAGGCATGCCCCTGGAAGAGTTGCTATTGCCGACGGCCGTACTTGCCTGCCTGGGTGTCGAACAGGCGGTGGTGACCAATGCGGCGGGTGGCCTGAATCGCTATTACACGCCGGGCGATCTGATGGTCATCCGCGACCAGGTCGATTTGCACTGGGACGATGCGCTGCGAGGTCTGCTGGCCAGCCCGTTCGCGCCTTTGCCGGAGCTGGGCGCGGATCCGACGCCCGACCCCGGTTTGACCCGGAAGCTTGCCGGAATCGGCCGAATCGGTGGTCTCGCGCGACTCTTCGAGCCCGCATTGGCCCGGCAGATGGTTGAGGCCGCGGCCGAAACGGGCGTACCGATGCACGTCGGTACCTATGCCTCGATGTGGGGGCCCACCTTTGAGACCAAGGCCGAGATCGGTAAACTGCGCCGCATCGGATGTGATGCGGTGGGCATGTCGACCGCTCCGGAAACCGTACTGCTGCGCCGGCTGGGCGTGGCGCCGGTGGGACTGTCGTGCATCACGAACCCGGCTCGCGAAACCGGACAACCCGAGCTGTCTCACCAGGACGTGGTGGAAGTCGGCGCCATGGTGCGGGATCGCATGGCCCGGCTGCTTCTGGCCTTCCTGCCGCGAGCCGCCAATTGATCTGAGCGAATGCTGACGAGGAATGGAGCGCCACCGGCCCTGGACGGGCGACGCTCCATGCCGGGCCCGGCGAGATTCCGTTCAAGGGCCCCCTGTGGACATTTCCCCCCAGTGATGACATATTGCCGGGACGAATTCGGAATCATTGTCGCCACTTGCCGGGGCGCGACGACGACGTCGTGCAATCAAGGAGAAGGTCATGCGCAGATACATGGTCGCCGGAAACTGGAAGATGAACATGGGACCGGCTGCTGGCCGTGAACTGGCAGCCGGGGTGGCCGGGATGCTGAAGGGGCGGACCCTGCGCGGCGATGTTCTCGTGTGTCCGCCGTACGTCAGTATCCCCGCCGTGGGCGAAGTGGCCGATGGAAATCCGGTGTTGCTGGGAGCACAGAATTGTGCCGACCAGACCGGTGGCGCCTACACCGGCGAAGTGTCGGTCGGGATGCTCAAGGAGGTCGGCGTCCAGTACGTGATCATCGCCCACAGCGAGCGACGCGAGTACCAGCGGGAAACCGACTCGCAATTCGTGTCCAAGATCAATCTCATCCTCGAGGCGGGAATGAAGGCCATTTTCTGCTTTGGTGAGGTTCTGGAAGATCGGAAGGCAGGCCGTGCCGAAGAGGTCGTTCGCAAACAGCTCGAGGGCGTGCTGCCGCGGCTGGAGAACGCCAACGCCTACAACCTGGTTCTGGCCTATGAACCGGTCTGGGCGATCGGCACCGGCGAGACCGCAACGCCGGAAATGGCCCAGGAGATTCACGCCGCGAGTCGTGCCATCGTCGCTGAACTGATGGGCGCGGAAGTCGCCGAGTACCTGCGAATCCTGTACGGCGGCAGCTGTAAGCCGGGCAACGCCCGTGAACTGATCGGACAGCCGGATGTGGACGGCGGCCTGATCGGCGGCGCGGCTCTGAAGCCGGCCGATTTCGTGGGTATCATCGACGGGGCGGAAGCGACCCTGGACTGAAGAATTCCATCTGATTCACACTGCCGGGAGGCTGTTTCGTGCGTTCGACTGCATTGGTTTTCTCCTGTTTCGCCCTGTTGTTGACTCTCGCTCCGGCGGCGAGTGCGGCACCGCCCGCCAGCGTCGCCTACCCTGATCTGCAACTCGAGCCGGTCTTCACGGCCCTGCCGGATCACATCGAATTGCTGCAACTCGAGAATGGCTTGAAGGTCGTGTTGCTGAGCAATCCTTCGGCGCCGATGGTCGGAATCTATACCCAGGTCCGCGCCGGCTCGGCCTGGGAGGACGCACGTACCAGTGGCATGACGCACATGCTCGAACATCTGTTGTTCAACGGCAGCGAGAAATACACGCAGGAAGAGCAGTATGAGCTGGCCGACCGCGCAGGCGCGTACAACAACGCCAACACGACCGACTTCTACACGAATTTCATGATGGTGCTGCCGGCCAATCGCCTGGAAACGGGCATGGAGCTGCAGTCACAGATGCTGTTGCATTCGGTGTTGCCTCCCGAGAAATTCGAGAAGGAAAAGGGCATCGTGCTGGGCGAGATCGTACAGTCGCGGGATCGCGCGGAATACGACACGAACGAGGCGATCCGGCAGGCCCTGTATGGTGATTCGGCACTGGCTTTGCCCACGCTGGGTACGAAATCCACGATCGAGCACATGCAACGCGACGATGTCTACGAGTTCTACAAGACCTGGTATGTGCCGAACAACATGACTCTGACCCTGGCCGGCAACTTCGATCGCGACGAGGCGCTCGAACTGCTGGGAACCTACTACGGTACCGCGGCGCCCGGAACCATCGACCGAAGCTCGATTCACCGCTTGCCGCATATCGAGCGAACCACTGCCGTGACGCGCCGTGCCGGAGACCGCCGCGTGGTGGCGCTGTCCTTCGAAGCACCGACCTACGGGATGCAGGATTACTACGCCTATGAAGTACTGACACAACTTCTGACGATGAACGGCAGCGGCATCCTGACCCGGGCGCTCGATGGACTGGACGCGAAGGAGCGTCCGGAATTGTCCTACTCCTGGCAGCGTGTGCCGGGCTTCGGCCGTCTGGATCTGGAATTCGAGTTGCCGGAGGGGGCGGATCCGGGACAATGTTACGAGATCCTCCAGAATGCAGTGGTCGGAGCGGTGGAGGCCGGAATCCGCGAGTCCGATATCCGGGGCATCGTGCACATGAGCGAGACCGAGACGCTGCTGCATCAGGAACAGTTGCGGATGACCGGCATCTACACCGCCGAGACGGTGGCTCTCGGTGGCCCCGATTTCTTCGTTTCCTACCTCGAGCATCTGCGCCAGGTCACTGCCGAGGACGTTTCCCGCGTGCTGACGAGCTGGTTGGTCGATTCTCCCTGTCGCGCGGTATTGGTCGAGGCGGCCGGGGAAGCCGATGACTCGGAGGGCGGTATGGGAGCCATGCAGATGCCCGCCGGCATGCAGATGCCACCGGCCATGAAGGCGGCCATGGAGAAGATGGCCCGGGGTGGCGAGGCGCCCGCAGCGGGCAGTGAGATGCCGCCCGCTCCGGTGGAGGAACCTGCCGGTTCGATTGCGCCGATCACCGACCTGCACGTCGACCGCAGTGTGCTGCAGAACGGTGCGGTCCTGGTCAGCCAAACCAATCCCGACAGTCCGCTGATGGCCATTCACCTGGCGGTCCGGGGACGCGCGATGATCGATCGCGAGACGGCGGGTGCCGGCGCGCTGGACATCGTCCACCGCTTGCTGATGGAGGGCTCGGCGGGTTGCGACAAGGTCTGCCTGGCGCAGCGATTGCGTGAACTGGGAGCCGTCGTCAAGCTCGTCGACAACCCGTACATCCCGATGGATGACTACTACACCAACGGTCGCTTCAGCTTCATCCGGATCGAGACCACGGCCGCCCATGGCCTGGAGTTGCTGGATCTGCTGACGGAACTGATCCAGCACGGCGCGTTCGACGGTACCGATCTGGAACGGGTGCGCACCGAACGAATCACCGACCTGGAGCAGGAGAGCGCCAGCGCCCGTCGGGAAGCGAATCGACTACTGGATGAGGCGCTGTACGGAGATCATCCGTTGGTGATGGATCCGGAGGGAACGGTCGAGTCCCTGCGCAAATTGGACTTCAACGAATTGCGCCTGGTGTATCGTCGGGCTTTTTCACCCGAGAATCTGATTTTTTCGATCGTAGGGCCGTACTCGCACGAGGAACTGGCGGCGCGTATCGAGCAACTGCTGGTCGGAAGAGGCAAGCCGGCGCCGGGATTGCCCCCGTTGCCGATCACCGAGGCCGCACAAACGATCACCGGTTCGGTCGATGGCGAGATCGCCGCACTGCGTTTGGGTTCGATCTTTCCGGTCGATGCGGGCGACGAGCACGCGTTGCGCCTGTTGGTGGCGGTCCTTTCGGACCGCATGGCGATGGACCTGCGCGAAACGCGCGGCCTGAGCTACAGCGTCGGGGCTACCGTCTCCATCGATGCCGGGATCGGACAGTTCACGGCCTGGCTGAATCCGCCGCGTGAACGAGTGGAGGAAGGGCGCCAGGCGCTGGACGAGTTTGTCTCCACATTCGACGCGACGACGATCACGCAGGAAGATCTGGATCGTATCCGCAACGCCCGCCTGGGACGCACGATGATGCGTCGCATCTCCTCGATGGGACAGGCCTACTACCTGGCGATGGCTGAATTGGGTGGAGATATTCCGGGCTATCTGGAGGCCTTTACGGCCCCGCTCGAAGTGCAGTTGGATGATCTGGTCACCGTTGCCGGCAAGTACCTGACCCCGATGAAGCGAGTCGAAGTGGT
>JANTGJ010000084.1 GCA_024762975.1 Candidatus Krumholzibacteriia bacterium | reverse complement strand
ACGGCGCGTGCCTGCGCTTCGTCGAGTTGCAATTGCTCGACCAGTTCAGCGGCACCGTCGAATCGACGCTCGGGGCGCAGTCGGCTCAGGAATTCGACCTTCACATTGCGCCCGCGCAGATTGCCCTCGTAGCCGAAGATATTGGCCTCGAGGCGCGGTTCAGACAGGCCATCGGCATGGAAGGTGGGCACCGATCCGAAATTGAGCATCCCGCCGAAGACCGCCCACTTCGCCGGAGCGGCGCTCAGCAGTTCGCCGCGCAGATCGACTTCGGGCAGGGTCTCGGTCACCGATTCCCACGGGCCGTTGCTGCCCGAATCCACCGCATCGCCGGGCACCTGGACGCGCACGGCATACACACCGGGCGCCGGCAACAACTTCAGGGGCTCGAGCGGCTGGACATTCGCCGTCGGATAACCGATCTCACGCCCGCGGCGGTCCCCCGGGCGCACTTCGCCCCACAATTCGAACGGATGGCCCAGCATCTCGCAGGCGGACTCCATCCGGCCCGCGGCAACCGCATCCCGGATCAGTGAACTGCTGACGATCTGCCCCCCCACCCGCACCGGATCCACCACCTCGAGGTCAAATCCCAGCTCCTGACCCAGCACCGCGAGCGTATCAGCCGTGCCCCCCCGATCGGCTCCCAGATGCAGGTCGTAGCCGGCTACCAGATGTTTCATCCCCAGGTACCCGACCAGGAAAATCCGCACGAAGTCCTCGTACGAGAGTTGCGCCAGCGCGGGGCAGAAATCGGCGGCGACGATGACCGGCAGACCGGTCTCCTGAAACTCGGAAAGCTTCTCGCGCCAGGTCGTCAGCAGGAAGGGCTCGGCATCGGGTCGCAGCAGCTGCCAGGGATGCTGCAGGAAAGTGAAGACGACGCCGGCGGCCAGACCACGATCTTCCACGGAATTCTGCACGCGGTCCAGGAGCGCACGATGCCCCCGGTGCAGACCGTCGAAGGAACCGAGGGTCAGCGCACTGCTTTCGACCTGCGGACCGCGCACCCCGATTCGACCCGCGATCAGCTCTTCGACATATCTTTCCGGCAGTCGAATCAGACGCACCGTACGACCTCTATTCTGGGTTGGGCGCAGCGGGAATTACCGTCGCCAGACGGGGTTCTCCCGTTGCGGAGTCCAGTTCCGCGACGGCCACCAGATCGCCACCGTCGTCCTGCAACTGCAGCAGGGCTCCGGATTTTCGCTGCGGGACCGGATCCGCGGAAAGACGATCCAGCCACGCAGCCTCGGGCTGGGCCCCATTGCGGATCAGCACCGCCTCCTGCTCGCTGAGCGTCAGATAGGGTAGATGCGGCAGGGCGGCACTGAGCGGAAGCAGGGCCGCCGCCAACTCGGTCCCGTCACATCCCATCACCCCATCCAGGGCATCAGCGACATCGTGCGCACCGATTCGGGTCCGGCGCAAACGGTGCAGATGGGCCAAACTCCCTGCCGCCTCGCCCAGATCCCGCGCCAACGATCGGATGTAGGTACCGCTCGAGCAGTCGACCAGCAGGTCGATTTCATGAACGATCCCGTCGGCACCCAGGATGCCCGGCTCCTCTTGCGCTCCGAGCCGCGCCGGCAGATCCCAATGAACACCGCGCAGTTCCAGCTTCGAGATGGTGATCTCGCGCGCCGCAGGCGCCTCCACTTCCTCGCCCGCACGCACGCGTCGGTGCAGCGGCTGGCCATCCTTCTTCAGGGCCGAGATCATCGGCGGCACCTGCTCGATGGTGCCGGTGAAGCGCGGCAACAGATCCACGACATCGGCCGCCGAAGCGGGTGCCGGCGCCGTCTGCGTGACCTGGCCCTCACGATCCAACGTATCGGTCACCGCACCGAAGCGCACACGCGCCTCGTAGGTCTTGTCCATTCCAGTCAGGTAGGGAGAAAGGCGCGAGCCCTTCCCGATCAGCACGACCAGCAGTCCGGTGGCCATCGGGTCCAGGGTGCCGGAGTGCCCGCAGCGGAATTTCCCGGGATGCGGCTGACCGCGCCGGGCCCGGGCCGGGGCCAGTTCCGGAAAGGAACGGCGCAGCTGTTTGCGCACGTAGCCGACGACATCGAAGGAAGTCACCCCGGCCGGTTTGTCGACCAGCAGAATTCCCGAAAGCGGCTTCATCGGTCCAGGGCGGCAGTGAGCTCGGCGGTCAGCGCGGCGGTGACCTCGTCGGCCTCGCCCTCCAGAGTGCAACCGGCCGCCTGCTTGTGACCTCCGCCGCCATGGTGGGCGGCGATCGTCTGAACGTCACCCTCACCTCGAACCCGCAACGAGGCGCGCCAGATGCCTTCTTCCAGTTCCTTCAGGAAAGCCACGTAACGCACACCTTCGACGGAGGTGGCAATATTCACGAAGCCTTCGGTGTCGGACATGGAGCCACCGGTCTCGGCCAGCATCTGCTGCGTGGCGCGAGCGGTCAGGACGCGCCCGCCGGCGTGGAATTCGAAAGTCGCCAGCACCTGCCGCAACAGCGACATGCCCTGCGGGCGATTGCGGTACATGATGTCCCGCGAGACGGCCGCGGTATCGACTCCCTGCGCCGACAGGCGGGAAGCCAGATCGAAGTCCAGCGGCAACGTATTCGAGAAGCGGAACCCGCCGGTATCGGTGACCAGTCCGGCGTAGATATTCGTCGCCATGTCCAACGACAGTTCGAAGGGATCATCCTCGAAGTCGCGATCGCCCGCACCCAGCGTTTCGATGACGCGGTGGATCAGGGTACAGGTCGACGAGGCGCGGGCCTCGACCCAGCCCGGTTCGGGTGCGGCGCGACCACTGACCAGGTGATGATCGACGCACCAGCGGGTCTCGAATCGATCCAGCGTTTCGGCCAGCGGGCCGGTGCGATCGATGCGATGGCAGTCCACCAGCACCAGCGTGTCGGGGTGCTCCTCGGCATAGATCGCCTCGGCATCGGAGGCCGGCGAGAGGTCATCGAAACCCGGCAGGGCATTCAACCCGATGGCCGGATTCTCATAGCCGAAAACCCGCACATCCCGGCCCATCTCGGTCAACGCCTCGGCCAGGGCCAGCGCGGCGCCCACGGTATCCGGGTCGGGATTGAAGTGGGGCGCGATCCAAAGAGTCCTGGCTGTGCGCAATCCCGCGATCAATTCGGCGGGCGGCTCGAAATCCTCCAGCACGAGGCGCTTCTTCTTTTCATCCTCGGAGAGGAACTCTCCGTGCTCGGCCATCTGCCCCAGTACCTGATCCAGTTCGAGGCTGCGCTCGATCGACTCGTCATATTCGAAGCGCAGATCCGGCGCCGCGCGCAGCCCCAGGGTGCGCGTCAGTTTGCTCTGCAGAAAGCCCTTCGCCTTTTTCAGCCCCTTGAAGGTGTCACGCTGCTCCTCCTCGCTGCCGAGTACGGAGTAGAAAACCCGCGCCACCGAGTTGTCCCGGTTCAGCTCGACGCTGTTGATCGTCACCATGCCGACTCGCGGGTCCTTCACCGAGTTCTGCAGCAGAGTGCTCAGCACCTCGAGAATGGACTGGTTCAGTTTGCTCTTCCGATACGGATCCATGCCTCTTCCTTCACTCGTCGTTAGCGATCACCATCGCTCAATCCTACCGCCCCATCCCCCTCCGGTAAAGAAGGGAACGGGCGCTACGTGCCGTAGGTAGGCGTATATACGCAGTCGGCCGAACACTCCGCAGGGGCAAAGCCCCGAGGACCGTTCGGCCGACTGCGTATATACACCTACCTACAGTTCCGTGCGCTCGATCTCCTCGATCTCGAACGTCTCCAGGAAGTCTCCCTCCTGGATATCGTAGAAATTTTCCAGACCGATACCGCACTCGTAGCCGTTGGCCACTTCCTTCACGTCGTCCTTGAATCGCTTCAGCGAGTTGACCTTGCCTTCGTAGACCACGACCTCGTCGCGGATCAGGCGAGCCATCGCCTTGCGCTTCATGACTCCTTCGATCACCATCGAACCGGCCACCTGGCCGACCTTCGGGATCGTGAAGACCTGGCGCACCTGGGCTCGTCCCGTCGAAACCTCGCGCTGGATGTTGGCCAACAGACCGGCCATCGACTTGCGCAGCGTATCGACCGCTTCATAGATGATATCGAAGACTTCGATCGTCACATGGTGCTTCTTGGCCAGATCCTGGATCCGCGCACCCGGACGCATGTGGAAACCGATGATCATCGATCCCGTGTTCGCGGCCAGCAGCACGTCCGATTCGCTGACGGCGCCCACGGCCTTGTGCGTGACCCGGACCTGTACCTCTTCGGTATTCAGATCCATCAACTGATCCGCCAGCGCCTCGACCGAACCGGCCACGTCGCCCTTGATGATGATCGGCAGTTCCTTCAACTCGCCCGTCGTCATCATCTCGGCCAGATTTTCCAGATCGACCTTTTGCTTCGGCCCGACCAGCTGCTGCTGACGTTGGAGGCTGCGGCGCTTGGCTGCCAGTTCGCGCGCCTCGCTGGCGCTGCCCAGAACGTAGAAGCGATCGCCCGCTTCGGGAACGTCCTCGGCGCCCAGGACCTCGCACGGTTCGCCCGGCCGGACCACCTTGAGCGGATTTCCCCGCTCGTCCATCATCGCCCGGACCCGGCCGTCGCGCAGACCGACCAGGAAGTAGTCACCGACCTGCAACGTACCGCGGTCGATCAGAACGCTGAACAGGACTCCGCGTCCCTGCTCCTTGCGAGCCTCGACCACCACGCCGCGGGCGGCGCCCTCGGCGGGAGCCTTCAGCTCCAGCACTTCGGCCTGCAGGTGAACCAGTTCCAGCAGCTTCTCGATCCCGATATCCTGCTTGGCCGAGATCTCGGCGCACAGAACGTCGCCGCCGTACTCCTCGACCATGATCTCGTGCTGCAGCAATTCCTGCTTCACCAGGTCCGGCTGTGCCGCCGGCAGGTCGATCTTGTTGATCGCCACGATGAGCGGCACACCGGCCGCCTTGGCGTGGCTGATCGCCTCGATCGTCTGAGGCATGACACGATCGTCCGCCGCCACGATCAGGATCACGATATCGGTGACCTCGGCGCCACGTGCACGCATGGCCGTAAAGGCAGCGTGACCCGGCGTATCGAGGAAGGTGATCGGGCCGCCATCGGTCTGGACGGTGTAGGCGCCGATGTGCTGGGTAATGCCGCCGGCCTCGCCCGCAACGACATTCGTGTTGCGGATGGTATCGAGCAGCTTCGTCTTGCCGTGATCGACGTGGCCCATGACCGTGACGACCGGCGGACGATCCGCCAACTCTCCGTCCTCGGGATCGGCGATCTCCAGGACCTCCTCACCGTACTCGGTGATGAATTCGACCTCGCGCTCGAACTCGGCAGCCAACAACTCGATATTTTCCTTGGCCAGCCGCTGATTGATCGTAGCCATGATGCCTCCGGCAAAGAGCTTCCCGATCAGCTCCTGCGCCTTGACATTCAGCTTGTCGGCTAATTCCTGCACCGTGATGAACTCGGTGAGTTTCAGAACGGCGGTCTCGACAACGACCTCTTCTTCCTCGCCCTCGGCTCCCTTGCGGCGTTTCTTCTTCCCGCCGCCGCCACCCATCTGGGCCATGGTCTGCTTCAAAGCGCGCTCCACCTCGGCCTCGTCGACCTTTTTCTTCTTCTTGCGGGTTCTCTTACGGCGCGAAGTGGTCTCGGCCGCGGCCTTTTCGTCCTGTCGCTTGCGCAACGCAGCCTGGATCGAATCGCGTACCGACTTGCTGCTGACTTCGGTATGAGGCTTGGCCTTCACGGCCGGAGCCTTGCGAATGATATCGCCCACCTTGAATCCGTCGTTCTTCTTGGTCCCGACATTCGCCAGGGGATCGAGCGGCTCGGATTTCTCCGGCTCGACCGGCGCAGCCGGTTCGGCAGGTGCGTCTCCGGCCTCTGTCTCCGCCCCCGGGGTTTCCGTGACCGGCGTTGCCGCCTCGACAGGAGCCGCGGTGTCGGACGCCGGCTCGCTGGCCGCTTCACTCGGCGCGACGTCCGCGGCCGGTGCGGTGGTTTCGGCCGGCTCGGCCGGAGTCTCGGCCGCCGGAACTTCCGGCTCGACCGGATCGGCGACGGGTTCTTCCGCCGGGGCCGTTGCCTCGGCTGCAGCGTCGGCCGCGACCTCGGCAGCTTCTTCTTCCACATCCGCTTTCTTGACCAGTTTCGGAGCCGCCTTGACAATACGAGCCTTGGCATGCTCGGCACGCTTGGCCTCGAGCTCCGCGACGCGATCATCCTCTTCGCGCTCGCGCTGCGCCTTCTCTTCGGCCCTGATCTTTTCCTCGGCCTCTTTTTCCAGGGCCGCCTTCTTGGCCACGGCAGTCATCGTGCCGGCCTTCTTGATGACGACCACCTTCGGCTTGGCCGGCGCTGCCTTCTTCTTGGCGGTCTTCTTCTTGGCCTTCTTCTTCTTCTTCTGCTGCTCCGGCTCGGGCTCAGGCTCGGGCCGGTCCAGCGGTTTGAGTGCCGCGATGTTTTTCAATTGGTCGGGATTCAGACCATGGGCCTTGGCATAGTTCTCCCGGGCGATCTCCCGCTTGCGCTGGAAGACGCTGTGGATACGGTCCACGTCCGGGTCCTCGACTACGCTCATGTGGCTCTTGACCTGCACTTTCATCTTTTGCAGGAGCGCCATGATCTGCTTGCTGTCGACACCGTAGTGGCGACCCAGTTCGTATACCCTCAGCTTCTTCGCCAAGATCGAAAACCTCCAACCAGTCTTTCTTCTGCGCGCGCAGTGCGACGCAGATGGGACCCGGTCAATCGTCCGAATCCGCAGTATCGGGCTTTTCCAACTCTCGCCGGATACCCTTGATGAAGCCGGGATCGGTCAGACCCACGACCACAAGCTTCTCCCGGCCCATCGCCTGGGCCATCATGTCCTTGTCCAGGACATCGTCGACCAGTCCCCGCAGCGGGGTCCAGTGCGAAATCTTGTTGCGTTGCGATGCCCCCGCATCGCGAGCCACGATCACCAGGGGGCGATCGCCATGGCGTACCAGATGCTCAACGGCGTTGAACCCCATCGCCAGTTTTCCGGCGCGTCGGGCCAGGCCCATCAAGCCGATCAGTTTCTGCTCGCGCACCGACATCCTGACGCCCCGCTAGTCATCCAGTTCGGTGTTCGCGAACGGATTCGCCACCGGACCATCGTCGTCATCCGACTTGTCTTCGTCCTCGGGCGCCCCCTCGGGGAAGTCCTTGAACGGATCCACCACCGGAGCGTCGTCGGCCAGCGCTTCCTCGGCAGCTGACTCGTCCTCGTCGGCACCCGTGGACCCATCCGTCTCGGCAGCTGCCGGATCGCCGAAGGCATCCTCATCGAACAGCGGCGCGGCCTCGGGAGCTTCCTTCGCCATCTCTTCGGACACGGCCTTCTCGATCATCCGGTTCAGTTCCTCGTTGGTCGCCTGCGCGGTGGCCAACAATTCATCCGCCTTCTCTTCGCCGATGCCCTCGATCCCCTGCAGGCGCTCCAGCGATTCATTGGCCAGATCGGCAATCGTCATGATGCCGAAAGCCTCGAGGCCGACCAGGACCTGGTCGGTCACGCCGGCCAGCTCGGACAGGTTCATGTTGATCTCCGCCGTCGCGGCCTGCCGCACATTGTGCTCACGCGAGGACATCAGATCGATTTTCCACTCGGTCAGTTTGGCGGCCAGGCGGACATTCTTGCCTTCCTTACCGATCGCCTTGCTCAGCTGGTCGTCGCCCACGATGACCGTGGCCTCGCCGCGATCCCGGTGCAGCACGATATTCGATACGATCGCCGGACTGAGAGCGCGCGAGATCAACAAACTGGGCTCGGCACTCCAGGGCACGATGTCCACACGCTCGCCGGCCAGTTCGCGAGTGACGGCCTGCACGCGGCTGCCCTTCATGCCCACGCAGGAGCCCACCGGATCGACCCGCTCGTCGTTGCTGACCACGGCGATCTTCGAGCGCGTACCCGGTTCGCGGGCGACGGCCTTGATCTCGACGATGCCCTCCTGGATCTCGGGCACTTCCTGGTAAAACAGCGCCTTCAGGAATCCCGGATGGCTACGCGAAAGAATGACCTGCGGGCCCTTCACCGAATCGAGCACCTCGATGATGAAGGCGCGGATGGTTTTGCCCTGGTGCAGCTTCTCGCCGCGGATCTGCTCCCGATAGGGCATCATGGCTTCGGTGCGGCCCAGGTTGACCAGCACGTTGCCCCGGTCGACCTGCTGCACGGTGCCGACGATGATCTCGTTGACCCGTTCCTTGAATTCCTCGAAGACCTGGGCGCGTTCGGCCTCGCGGACCTTCTGCACCAGAATCTGCTTGGCGACCAGAATGGCATTGCGGCCGAAATCTTCCAGCGGCAATTCCCAACGCACTTCGTCGCCGAGTTCGACCTCGTCACCGAACTCGATCTGCGCCTCTTCCAGCGAAATATCGGTATCCGGATCGTCCACTTCATCGACCACGGTCATGACGCGCTCGACGAGCATGGACCCCGTGTCGGGATCCACCTTGGCGAAGATATTCGCCTCCATCCCCAACTTCTTGCGCGCGGCAGACTGCAGGCCTGCCTCCAGCGACTCGAGGATGATCGACTTGTCGATGCTCTTTTCCCTGGTGATCTCAGCCAGGGCATTCAGGACGTTGTGGTCCATATCCGGTCACTCCTGCGGTACTTGCGTTATTCCGCGATCGCGAGTTCGAGTCGCTGACTGCGGGCTGTAACCGACCTGACCGTACCGTACGTACGGCCCCCTCTGCGCACGAGACTGATGACTCGTTACTTCTTGCGAGGTCGGGACTTGCGGCCTTGGCCGCGCTTCTCCCGACGCTGCGTGCGCTTCTCTTCACGCCGACGTCTGCGGTCGGCATTGATCAGCGCCTGAGCGTCGAATTCCGGGTCCAGGTTGCCCTCCCGGACTCGATCGAGCGAAACGCGCTGAACGGACGACTCATTCCGGGCGACCGGTGTATCGGGCGTATCCGGGGCGCCTGGGTCATCCGGGGTTTCCCCGGCGACCGCACCCTCGGAAACCGTTTCGATCACCAGTTCGGAGCCTTCGACGGCCTGCAGGGTGCCCCGCAGTCGGCGCGGCCCCGCCCCCGAATTTCCAACACGACCGGAACGTTGCAGCTTCAGGTCCACCTGCTGTCCCACCGCGGCCTGGTAGTGTTCCAGTTTGCGCAGCGGGCGACGGACACCGGGAGAGGAGACTTCGATGACATACTGCCCGGCAAACAGGTCCGCTTCTTCCAGAAGCATTCCCACCGTGCGCGAGGCACGAGTGCACTGCCCCATGTCGATGCCGCCCTCCGCAAGATCGACATAGATCCGGAGCTGATAACGACCTCCGCCCTGAAAGACGCGTACGTCCAACAAGTCGAAACCATCGGCAACCAGTTCCGGCTCCAGGATCTCGATCACCTTCCGGGCGATCACTCCGGACTCGGCTCTGGCCCCCTGGGGCATGGTCATTCCTCCAGCCGGATCTCCCGGCGAAACCTCCGAACAGAAAAAAGTGGACTACTCGTCCACTCAGCATGGTCCCGCCGCAGGTGCACCAAGCCGCCGGGAATATACCCGTTTTCCGCATTTGATGCAAGCCCTATTCGAGTGCGGGGAGTCCGCTCTGAAAGAGGGCTCACCCGGATTGCAGCGGCAGAAAACCACGGAAAGATTCCTGCAGGCCCCGGCGGATCCGCTCGCCCTCGGCGGAGCGCAATCCGGGATCGGACTCGAGCCACTTCCGGGCATCCTGACGACACAGGCGAACCAGCTCGGCATCCCGCAGCGGATTGGCCAGCCGGAAGCCGGGCGAACCGCTTTGCCGAACCCCCCAGGCGTCACCGGGTCCCCGCTGGCGCAGATCTTCCTCCGCCAGCGCGAAGCCATCGGTGTGTTCCGAGAAAAAGCGGATTCGGCGATACGAATCCTCGGCCAGGTAGCGGTCAGCCAACAGCCAACAGGTGCCACCCTGATCGCCACGGCCGATGCGGCCGCGCAACTGATGCAGCTGGGCCAGACCGAAACGCTCGGGATTGTGAATGACCATCCCGGTCGCATTAGGAACATCGATGCCCACCTCGACCACCGTTGTGGCGACCAGCACCTGGATCTCGCCGGAACTGAACGCAGCCATGGTTTCGTCCTTCTGCGGTCCCTTCATTCGACCATGGAGCAGGGCCACGCGCGCATCGGGAAACACTTCACGTTCGAGTTTCTCGAATTCCACGGTCGCCGCTTTCAGGTCGTGTCCCTCGGTTTCATCGATCACCGGATGGATCACGAAAATCTGGCGCCCGGCCGCCAGTTCCCGCCGGCAAGCCTGCCAGACCTGCTGCTCGCCATCGCCCTGGACCAGCTCGGTTACGACCGGCTTGCGATGAGCCGGCAATTCGTCGATCAGGCTGAGATCCAGATCTCCGTACAGGGTCAGTGCCAGACTGCGGGGGATCGGCGTCGCGCTCATGACCAGAACGTGGGCCTGCAGATCGGTTTCCGCCGCTTCGGTCGACTTGCCGCGTTGCCGGACTCCAAAGCGATGCTGTTCGTCGACGATCGAAAGCGCCAGTCTCGGGATTCGCACATCCTGCTGGATCAACGCGTGAGTGCCGACCAGCAGATCAATCTCACCCGCAGCGGCCGAATCGAGGATCGCCTTGCGTTCGGCTGCCGGTGTCGAACCGGTCAGCGTCTCAACCGCGATCCCCAGGGGCTCACAGAGTTGACGCAGGGTCCGTCCATGCTGGACGGCGAGCACCTCCGTCGGCGCCATCAGCAGGGCCTGGTAGCCCTGTTCGATGACGAAGAGCGCGGCGATCAACGCCACCAGCGTCTTGCCGGATCCGACATCGCCCTGCAGCAGCCGATGCATTGCCCGTCCCGAACGCAGGTCGGCCAGGATCTCAGCCGAAGCCCGCCTCTGGGCGCTGGTCAATTCGAAGGGCAGTCCATGAACGAGCCGGGCCGTCAGGTCCCCCGGCTTGTCGAGCGCCACGGCGGCCTGGCTGCCGTGGGCCTCACGCCGCAGCGCCATCAGGACCTGAATGAAGAAGATCTCGTCATAGGCCAAACGGCGCAGGGCTGCCTCCTGGGCCGCCTTGCGCGGCGGGAAGTGGATCTCCCGAACGGCCTGCTCGCGCCCCACCAACCCCCGCTCGGTGCGGAGGGTCGCCGGCAGGATCTCGCTCAAAAGCCCGGAGAACCTTCCCAGCGCCTGGTCCACCAGGGCCCGCAGCCAATGCTGCCCGATGCCCGCAGACAGGCCGTAGACCGGTACCATGCGGCCGGTGTGAAGGCCGGCACCGGCTTTCCCGGCAGCGTCCTCGTCGTCCGACGGATTTTCCAGGATCTCGAAATCGGGATGCGCGATCTGCTTTTTCCCATTGCGGGCCGTGACCGTGCCGCTGACCATGACCTTCCGGCCCGACCGGAACTGCTTCATCAGATAGCTCTGGTTGAACCAGATACAGAACATCACGCCCGTATCGTCTCCGATACCTACCGTTTGCAACGATCCGCCCCGTCGCGTTCGCCGCTCCCCGGAGGTCAGTACCTCGCCCTGGATCGTCACATCCTGCCCAGGCAGGATGCGGCCGATCGGCACGGTGCTGGTGCGGTCGAAGTAGCGACGCGGGTAGTGCGCCAGCAAATCCCCGACCGTGTGGATATCCAGCCGCGCCAGGGCCCGCATCCGGGCCGGCCCGACCGTCTTGAGGAACTGCACGGGGGTGTCCAGGTTGAAATCCGGTTTCATCTTCTCCACCCTGCTCCAGGGGACTGCTCGATAAAATCTTGCCCGAGCGGAGCTGTGATGTTAAATTGCCGCACCTTGGAATTCAACCACTCCCGATGTAGTGATCTAGGAGGAAAGACATGAGCAGGAAGTGCTCGGTCTGCAGCAAAGGCCCCCAGTACGGCAACCGAGTCAGCCATGCGCACAACCAGACGCGTCATCGCTGGCTGCCCAATCTGCAGAAGATCCGTTTTGAGCAGGACGGCAAGGTCATTCGTGGCTACGTCTGCACGCGTTGCATCCGCACCGGAACGGTCAAGAAGGTCGTCTGACGGCGTTTTGCCCCGGTTCACTGATGCCCTCGCGACAGCTGCATGACCTTGGGACCGGTGAGTGATCCCTGGCGATCGATTCGTGTCAGGGGATCCGCTTGAAGATATGATACAGCCCTCCCGATTCCACGGGGGGGCTGATCTCATTTTCCTCCAACTTGGCGATGGCCGAGCGCATGGGTTCGACCATGTCCCGGGGATCGATCCAGCCGATGTCGCCACCTCGTTGCGCGGCCGGCCCCACCGAGAATTGCACCGCCAGCGAACCGAACTCGCTCCCCTCTTTCAATTCGCCGGAAATTCTCTGGGCTACTTCCGGATCCGGCACGACCAGATGCAGCAGGTGGATCTGCCCCTCCGGATGTACCGTCGCCCCGTTGCCCGCCTTCAGGCGCAGATCGCGCTCCCACGCCACCAGTTCGGACTCGTTCGCCGAATCGGCCTGCCGCAGGTAGGCGACGTCCTGCAGCGCCTCGTCGAATCGCCCCATGACCTCCAGCATCTGCCCACGAACCACGCGTGCGCTGAGCATTCCCGGGTCGTTCGCGATCGCCAACGAGATTTCCTGCAGTGCCTCGTCCAGACGGCCCTGCTTCTGCAGATGAATTCCGTAGTTGAACCGGCCTACGGGATCATTCGGCTCGGCCTTCAGGAAGGCCTGGAAATGTACTTCGGCCTCGTCGGTCATCCCCTGCACTTCCAGGGCATTGGCCAGGTTGAAGCGAATTCGGCTCGCCGCCGGATCCAACTCGATCGCCTGCCGCAGGTAGACCAGCGCCGAATCGACTTCTTCCCGGGCAAAAAAGACCTCGCCCAGCCCGCCGAAAGAGGCCGCCCCGGGCTGAAGTCGTACCGCGCGACGTCCGTAGTCCAACGCCGCATCCGTATCCGAGGCCATCAAACCCACCTGCGCGGCCAGCAGCAGCAACTCCAGGTCGGGTTCCTCGCGCGCGACCACATCGTTGATATGACCCAGTGCCTGGGTCCACAAGCCCTTGCTGGCGGCGATATCGGCCAGCATCCGATGTACCCAGGCCTCGTCCACACCGGAGCGCTGCAACTGCGTCAGCAGGTTGTACGCCTGCGCGTTCTTGCCCTCGGCCATGGCCAGTTTGGCCAGCCCCTCCAGGATCCCGGCGTGATTCGACGACAAGCGCAGTCCGGCCTCCCATTCGCTGCGGGCTTCCTCGATGCGGCCCGCATCGAGCAAGGCACGCCCGTGCCAGTATCGCGCCTCCGGATTCGCCTCGTCCAAACTCACCGCACGACCGGAGTACCCGACGGCCTCCTCGGGCCTTCCGGTCTGGATGGCCATCACCGCCAGAGGCAATAGGACATCAACGCTTTCGCCCCCTTCATCCAGACACCGGCGCAACAGTTCGCGAGCCTGCTCGAATTCACCCGCCCGGAAAGCGGCCTCGCCGCCCGGACAGGAACTCTCGGCCACGGAAGCCTCCTGAGCCGGGGAAGCGGAGGCCGCCAGGAGACAACCCAACACGATCGGCACCAGGACGCCAAAGCGACTATGAACGGAGGGGAACTCGGTATGCAAACTCGGATCTCTCTTCGGAAGGGGTGCGCCGCGCGGTGTAAACGGCGTCACCAGCCACTGAATGACTCAAGAATCCGGCGCCTCGGCCGAAAACACAGACCGGGGAACACTGGCAGCGGACCCAGGTTCCCGGCCCGACGTCACGAATCTCCGGCGATGTCGTCCCGCGTGGGAGTAGGCCGAACCGATCCGCAGGACAAAGATACCGTCATGAATGACCGCGCGAAACCTCGAATTTTGATTGTCGAAGACGATGCCGACCTGCGTACGATCCTGCGCATTCAGCTGAGCGACAGCGGCTTTGAAGTGGTCGAGGCCACGAACGGCCTGGAGGGATTCGCCCAGGTGCAGGAGCTGGATCCCGATTGCGTGGTTCTGGATCTGATGATGCCGGTGCTGGACGGATTCGGCTTCCTGAAACGCGTGCGCAGCGTTTCGGCCTACGAGAGCCTGCCCGTGCTGATGCTGACGGCGAGTGAAGACGAGCGCCACCGTACGCGTTGCTTCCAATTCCAGGCCGACGCCTACATGAGCAAGCCCTACAATCTGGAAGCTCTGACCGACCAGGTTCACGATCTGCTGGTCGTTCCCGCCACCGGCGCCTGAGCTCGGGGCAATTCGCTCCCGGAAACAGCGACGACGACATCCCAACCCCACCTAGCCGATCCAGCCCCGAATCGGATCCAGCCAGAAGCCGGGCGAGAGCCAGTGGACTACCAACCATTCCGGATGGACGGCCCGCCAAATCCCGAGACCCTCGGCTCCGCCGGCCAACAGGGACGGCAGGTGGGAGTCCGCGTGCACCATCGGGGGCTGCCACTCCTCGGGCGCGCAGTCGCCCCGCGCGGCCGCCTGCAACATCAACCCGACCACCCTCTCGGTAACCAGGCCTTCCTCCACCAGTTCAGCGCAGGCGGCAAAGCAGGCGGCGTGGTCGCCTCGCGCAAATGCCGCCCGGGCCCCCAGGAATCGCCAGGCTGCCGGTGCGATCTGGCCGTCATCCCCTTCCGGGGGATTCGCGATCTCGGCGCGTCCCCGTTCGATCTCGATCACGGCCCCCAGAAAAAGGGGACGGTCGTCGCGCGCGGCGGAAGCGGGCCAATTGCCGAGCGCGGCAACCGCATCGCCCGGGCGGCCGTCTCGCAAATAATGGCAGGCCAGCAAATGGAAATAGATCGGCTCGGCCGGCCATTCCTGAGCCAGCAGCGCCAGTCGCTCGCCGCTACGGGTCGTACGCCCCTGCAGGTCCTCGGCGGCAGCCAGCAGCAATTCCGCGCGCGCGAACTCGCGCACCAGATTTGTCGATCCGGGCAGGGTCGATTCGACGGCACCGGGTTCCCCATCCAACAGGGCAAGCACTCCCCGCAAGTAGAGCCCGAACAGGTCGCCGGATACGTCGCGCTGCCGATCGACACGGAGGTCCGCACTGGCCAGAAAGCGACGCGCTTCGCGAACGCGATGTCCATCGGCCAGGATCAATCCCTTCAGGTCGATCGCCGTGCGGTAGGAATCGTTCAGAGCCAGCGCGGCGTCCGCCTCGGCCAGGGCTTCTTCATTGCGCCCCAACTGGAACAGGGCCGCCGCATGGCGGGTCCGATAGTCCGGATACCGGGGACGCCTGGCAACCAGTTTCGCGAACCGCACCAGTCCTTCTTCCCAGCGACCGGCACGACACTCGGCTACTGCGGCAGCGACATCTTCCTTCTCCGAGCGGCCGCTCGTCGCCTGGTCCAGCAAGTCGCCCAGCGCCGTCGCGAGTGGCTGTGCCGTATCCTCCGAATCGGCGACCAGGCCGGTTTCCCCCAGCCCGTCGATCAGCCAGTGATCCACCCGACGACCGCTCTCGCGCAGCTTTTCCAGACTGTCGATCGCCTCGCGCTCGCGGCCCAGCTCCGCCAGCGCCGTGGCCTCCAGCAGACGCGCCTCGATGTAGTCCGGATTCTGCCGCAACGCAGCACGGGATTCGAGCAGACCGTTTTCCCAGTCACCGCTGCGCCCCCTGGCCGTGCCCAGAAGACAGTGCAGATCGGGATACAGATCCCAATGGGAGACAGCCTCGGCAAACCATCCGGCCGCATTTTCCGGCTGGTTCGCACGAAGCAGGCGGCGTCCCTCGCTGACCAGTGCCTGCCGAAAATGGAAGGCAGCCAGGGAATCGGACGGGGCATCGGAACGCCCCCCCAGTGACGCACGGAAGCGGTCCGCCGCATCGGCGAACCGCTCCTCTTCCAACAGGGCCATACCCTCGGAAAAAGCGCTGCTGCGCCCCCCCAGAAAACGCCCGAGAAAAGACATGTCAGTCCATGTACTTCCGTGTGTACGCCGGCGTGTTCAGGTCGCCACCCAGGTGGTCGGGACCCAAACCGGCTGCCGTCGATCGATCCAGGGGCGGAGCGTCCATTTGTCGCTCAGGCACCTCGACCTCGCCGATGG
>JANTGJ010000083.1 GCA_024762975.1 Candidatus Krumholzibacteriia bacterium | reverse complement strand
AGCCGACATCGGTTACCAGGTCGGTCACCGGACCTTCCTGGGCAATGACCGGTGCGGCAATACAGATCAGGACCGGTAGCAACAGGACCAGAGCACGCGGATTCCGTAACAAAATCAGCCTCCATGGGAGGTTCGAGCCGCCCTGTCGGAGGCGGGCTGCGTCGGTTTGTGGGTTGGCGAATCTAGCCCAGCGCGGCCCCACCTGTCAATGTTGTTGTAGTTAAGAAATCGTTCGGAATGGAGACTGAAGATCAGACTCAAGCGATGCGGATCCATGGCGGGAGTTTCCGTGAACGCCCGGTCTACAAAAAATGGCCGCCGGATCCAGGAATCCGGCGGCCCACCCCCATCGGCAAAACGGACCTACTTGAGCAAGGTAATCCGCTTCGTATCCACCAGATCGCCCGAGCTCAGGCGCGCGAAGTAGATGCCCGAAGCCAAATCATCCGGACGCCAGGTAAATTCGTGACGACCCGCCGCACGGTCCGAATCGACCAACTGGGCGACCCGACGGCCGGAGACATCGAAAACCTCAAGACGGGCGTGCCCCGGTTTCTCCAGGTTGAATACGATGGTGGTGCTGGGGTTGAACGGATTCGGATAGTTCCGTCCCAGACCAAACACAACCGGAACCTGTCCTGCGACCGGCGAGAGATATTCGACGTGTACCGCGTTGACGACCGTCGCCGTATCGGCACCGCAGGCGCTCGTGGCGATCAGCTGCACCGTGAAAAATCCCTCCGTAGTGAATGTGTGCATCGGATTCTGTACGGTCGAGGTGCCGCCATCACCGAAATCCCAGGCCCAGGCTGTCGGATTGCCGGTCGAAGTGTCGGTGAAAGTCACATCCATCGGACCGGCGCCGACCGTATCGGAAACGTCGTACGAAGCGACCGGCGCACCGGTGACCACGACGGCTCCAACCACCGTGTGGGCATCCGAGCCCCCGGCGCTCGTAGCCGTCAGCGTCACATCATAGGTACCGGCAGCGGTGTAGGTGTAGACCGGGTTCTGCAGTGTCGAGCTGCCGCCATCGCCAAAGTCCCAGGCCCAGCTGGTCGGACTGCCCGTGGACAGATCGGTGAAGGTCACCTCGAGCGGCGCACATCCGGCACCGGGATCCAGGCTGAAATCAGCCGTCGGCGCCACCGAACCGGTCACGTAAATCAGGTTCGACTTCAGCTCGGTATCCTCGCCACAGGAATTCGTTGCCGTCAGACTCACACTGTAGACTCCACCGACGGAGTACGCATACGAAGGATTCTGCGCGGTCGACGACCCTCCATCACCGAAATCCCACAACCACGAGGTGGGCATCCCGGTCGAAAGATCAGTGAAGTCGATGGGGACACCCGCGGTCGCCACGTCGGGGATGGCCACCGAAGAAGAGAAGTCCGCCGCCGGCACATCGCCCACCACGATATAGGAATACTTGGTCATCAGATCGGACCCATCGGGACCGCTGACCGTCAGAGCGACATCATACGTGCCCGGCGCACTGTAGGTATGGGACGGGTTCTGGGCCAGGCTCTGCAGGCCGTCACCGAAATCCCAGTTCCAGCCCGTAATGCTTCCGACCGACTCGTCGGTAAAGTTGACGGTGAACGGAGCGCAACCTTCGGTATGGTCCGCGGAGAATTCGGCCACGACGGGCGGCTCGATGATATTTCCGACCGCAGCCGCAGCATCGACCATTCCGTATCCGGTGTAGCGATCCCAGCCTTCGACCGACTCGATGTTCACGATATCCTGCGCCGTACCGACCAGTTGCGTGCGCACCTCATTCGGCGAGAAGCCGGGATTGACCGCCTTGATCAACGCCGCCACGCCGGCCGCATAGGGCGACGAGCACGAAGTACCATTGAAATAGCTGGAATACGAGTTGAATGAGTATCCCCCCGTGCCCTGGATATCGGTCGTGGGCAGAATCGTCGGGGCGATTACGTCGACGGCGCCCTGGTGATTCTGGATCGTACTGCCGTAGTTCGAGCCCCAGAAGTATTCGCCGTCACAGGTCGTGCCGTTGGGATCGGTATTGACGCCCGGACTGACCTGGGCGGCACTGCTGCTCGAACGTTTGCGATCCCCGCAGGGCGAGGCCGCGCCGACACCGATGACCAGCGGGTTGTAGGCGGGGTATCCGATCTGACTGGCGTTCTCGTTTCCGGTCGAGGCCATCATGGTCACGCCGGCATTGTAGGCATAGGTCGCAGCGCCATCGGTCGGAATGTGGGTCGTCAACGCCGATCCCAGACTCATGCTGATCACGTCGGCGCCATGATCGGCGGCCCAGGTAATCGCATTGGCGACGGCGGACAGGAACATGCTTCCCGAACTGTTGGCGACCTTCAAGGGCATGATCGAACAACCACCGGCAATGCCGGCCACTCCGGTGCTGTTGTTGGCGATCGCCGCAGCCACCCCCGCACAGGCGGTGCCGTGGCCGGCCTCGGCACTGTCGTCCGACGGATCCGTATCGTTATCACCGAAATCATAGCCCGTGACCTGCACCAGATCCGGATGCGTGGGATCGACACCCGAATCGATGATCGCAATCACGACGCCCGTATTGCCATAGCCCTGGGTGCCACTCCAGGCAGCCTGGGCGTTGGAATCGAATCCGGGAGTGCCTACCGGTGGCAAATTGTGAAACGCTCCACCCGGAAGCTGGGCCGTGTTGTTGTGCCCCCAGTTGTTCGGATACAGCGGATCGTTGGGAACCGCGTCCGGAAAAACGGCGTAGTCGAGCTCCACGGCGGCCAGATTCGGATCGATCGCCAAGCGCGCCTGCGCAGTCTTGGCATCCATCCAGCCATCCAACTCGACCATGTACCAGCGATCGAGGCCCAGGGCGCTGGCGGCCGACTTCTGCGCGGGCTGCCGGAAGGCAGGGCGCAGGGCGCGGGTCTGGATCTCATCCAGCACGACGTCCAGGCTGGCCAATCCGGTGCGCTTCAACGAAGCGGAGGCTTTGCCGGTCTCGTCGCGCAATTCGGCGCGCACGAATGCTTCTTTGGTGAACTGGACCATCACGCGATCCGGGGCCCACAGATCCACATCCGCGGCGTCGGTCGTGAATCCA
The DNA here is from genome assembly GCA_024762975.1 of Candidatus Krumholzibacteriia bacterium. Classification (GTDB taxonomy): domain Bacteria; phylum Krumholzibacteriota; class Krumholzibacteriia; order LZORAL124-64-63; family LZORAL124-64-63; genus JANTGJ01. Next base: position 13,045 of record JANTGJ010000083.1, on the reverse strand, counting down.
CCCTGCACCGGGGCGAACGGGCGCTGGGCAGGTTCGGCGCTCCAGGCGGCGCCGGTGACAAAAAGCGTCATCAGGGCGAACGCAATCAGCTTCTTCATGTTGACCTCTCAAAACTAAGCCGGTTCAGGGCAAGAACAGTCTCACCATATGATACCGAAAATAGATCACGGAATCATCACGTTCAGTTGGGTAAATGTGGGTATTTTCCGGAATCGGCTCGAAATCCCCCCGGCACGGGGCGAATCAGCGCTGTATTGCAGCGAAGATGATTTTCGAATTCGGTTACCAATCCCCCACGAACCTGCTCTCGGAGCGGATTTCACTCCCGGAACGGCATCCCGGAGATTACTATCCCTGCTGTTGCCCCAGCCGCCCCTACCATCGAGTGACCGGCCCGGGACACTAACGCCGCCAACGGATCCGATCGGGGAATCGTGAACACCGCCCACTTCCATCTGCATCGTCGGCTGACTGCGATCGACCCCGATCAGTGTCCAGCCGAGTCGTTCTGGCGATTGCCCGAACTGCTGACCGAGCGCAAGTATTGCGTACTGCTGGACAGCGCCCGGCAGGAGGGTCGGTTGGGACAGTGGTCGTTCCTGGCAGGACAACCGTTGGCCGTGTTGACCGCTCGTCGCTCGACAGAGCACAGCGACCCGGGAACCGCCGTACCGGCGCAAATCAGGATCGAGAGATTTCGCCACGCCGACGGCACCCTATGCGATGAGCCGGAGAGTGGAACTCTGGGAGACCCGCTGGCCGCTCTCAGACAACTGAAGGCCGAGTACTGGCCCGTGCAGGAACCCGACCTACGGGGTCCGCCATTGACAGCCGGATTGCTGGGCACCGTCAGCTATGAAATCGGGCGCTGCCTGGAAGCCGTGCCGCAGATGGCCGAAGACGACCTGAATCTGCCGGACCTGGCCTTTGTCGCCACCGACGAGGTGTTGGCGTGTGAGCACACGACCGGGACCGTCTCCCTGTGCGTGACCGGTCGGGGAACCACGCGGGCCGCCGCCCGCCGCGACTCGGAGGAGCGGACCCGAGACTGGCTGCGGGAGCTCAGCCGCCTGCCGCTCTCCCCGCTTCCCGCGCCGGACGAATCACTCGAGGGGTCGGACCTGCCCCTGCGGGCACACTTCGACCGAACTACGTACAGCGCCGCGGTTCAACGATGCCGCGACCACATTCGCGCCGGCGATGTGTTCGAGGTCTGCCTGACCCATCGCCTGGAAACCGACGCTCCGGCCTCGGCCTGGTCGTTGTATGAGGAATTGCGCAGCGGCAACCCGGCTCCGTTCGCCGCCTATCTGCGTTTTCCCGGCTTCGAAGTCGTCAGCGCGTCGCCCGAGCGCTTCCTGCATCTGGATCCGGCCGGCAGGATCGAAAGCCGCCCGATCAAGGGCACCCGCCCCCGCGGCAGCACGGCCGAAGCCGACGAAACCCTGCGCCGGGACCTGGCGACGTCGCCCAAAGACCGCGCCGAAAACCTGATGATCGTTGACCTGGTGCGCAGCGACCTGGGACGGGTTGCCGAGATCGGCTCGGTCGAGGTGCCGGAACTGCTGGCCGTCGAACAATACGCAACGGTATTTCAACTCGTTTCGACCGTTCAGGCGCGGTTGCTGCCGGAGTACGACGCCGTCGATCTGCTGCGCGCCTGTTTCCCCGGCGGCTCGATGACCGGGGCTCCGAAGATCGAAGCCATGAAGATCATCGACTCGATCGAGCCGGTCGCTCGCGGCATCTATTCCGGCGCGATCGGTTACCTGGATGCGGGGGGTGCGATGGACCTGAGCATCGTGATCCGTACCATCGTATGCGCCGCAGGGCGGGCGACGTTCGGTGTCGGCGGAGCCGTGATTGCCGATTCGGATCCCGTGGCCGAGTACGAAGAAACGCTGGACAAGGCACGCGCCCTGATCCGGGCCCTGGCCGCAGCGCAGGCGCGCGAGGCCGCGCCATGAGAATTCTCCTAATCGACAACTACGACTCGTTCACCTACAACCTGTATCAATTGCTGGCCGGATTGAACGAGGGGCAAGCACCGATCGTGGTACGCAACGACCGGATCACCCCGGACGAGGCCGCTTCCTTGCGTCCCGACCGCATCGTCATCTCCCCGGGGCCCGGTCATCCCCAGCGGCGGGAGTATTTCGGGGTCGGAATGGCGTTGATTCGGGAACTGGGACCGAGGATTCCGATCCTGGGCATCTGCCTCGGACATCTGGGCCTGGCCGCAGCCTTCGGTGCGCGGATTGTACCCTCCGATCCCTGTCACGGGCGCAGCAGTCCGATCTTCCACGAGGGAAAATCGCTGTTTCGCGACCTCCCCTGTCCTTTCGACGCGATGCGGTACCACAGCCTGGCCGTGGGCGACGAAGGACTGCCGGAGTGTCTCGTGGTCACGGCGCGCACTTCCCAGGGATTGATTATGGGATTGCGCCACAAAGAATTGCCGTCTCACGGCTTGCAGTTTCATCCCGAATCGATCGGAACCCCCTTCGGCCGGAATCTCGTCGCGGCATTCCTGTCCGACCCCGCCTGAAAAAATACTTATTATATTTTTTTTATACGTTTTGCAATCTCTAACAATGTATGTTATGATTTTGATATCTCGTGCCACCCAGGAGCCAACAGGAGGGACAGAGATGAAACCGAAAATCGCCGCAACCACGATCGCACTGGTGCTGATCACCCTGGCCACCACGACTTGGGCCGGTAATCCGCCCCACCAGCAACGAGACCTGCCTCCCCACCTGGATTCCGCGGTCCTCGGGACGCAGGGCCATGCCCTGTTGACCAGCTCGCCCTACCTGCGGGAACTGGCCGCAATTCGCAAACAGGCGGCCGAGCGCGAGCAGGCACTCTACTGCGCCCTGCGCAATGCCCAGGATCTGGACGAGGTCCACCGCCTGGTTCGCCGTGTGCGCCGCCTGGAAACCGAAACCGAGCTGGAAATACTCAAGGTGCAGGAGCACTACGCTCACGCGGCCGGCATGTTGAATCTGGAGCGGGAGATCCGGGCTCGCATCCTCGAATATCTGGAGTTCCAGACGGCTTCGATCCGCGTTCGCTAGCTCACCGGTGGGAATAGATGGAAAGAAAGGGGGCAACCATACGGTTACCCCTGGGGCATCGGACAGCCAGCTAGGCGGCATGAACCTTCCCACAGCGCGGGCAGACCGCTTCGGACCCTCGAAAGTCCTTCGGCAGTTTAAGTACCGCTCCGCAATCGCACTCGATCCGGCGGTAGCCGGCCGATCGGTAGAAGAAGTCATCCACCTGGCGGGCGATTTCGCGCTGAGAAGCGGAATTCGTGGGAGACCGGTCGGCCCGGGACGCCGGTTCGGCCGCCGCTCCCTTCTCTTTCAGGGCGGAGCCGGGCAAGACGCCCTTGCCGCCATGCAAATGCCGGTAGCTCTCGTCATAGGCCGCAAATCCCTGCCCGCTCATCGAGCGCAGGATGCGAACACGTTCGTCGATCGGCGGATGGGTCGAGGTCGAATTCGCGGCCATCGCCTCGGCCTTTTTCCCGGCGCGTTGAAGCGGATTGATGATGTACATCGGTGCCGTCGCGCTGTTGGCGCCCCCCAGCTTCTGAGGCGCCCGGCTGATCTTTTCCAGCGCCGAAGCCAGGCCCTCGGGATAACGCGTAAAGGTGGCCGCCGAGGCATCGGCCAGGTATTCGCGTTTGCGACTGATGGCGAGATAGATCAACCGGGCCAGGATCGGCGCCAGGATCATCAACACGATGGCGACCACAGCCAGCAGGCCACCGCCGCTGTCACCGCCCCCACTGCGTCGCGAGCGGCTGCGTCCGCCGCCGAACCACATGCCGCGCAACCCGACTTCCGCGAGAATGACGATCGCGCCGACGAGCACGCCGGCAAAGAGCATGAGACGGATATCCAGGTTCCGGACGTGGGCGATCTCGTGGGCGATCACGCCCTGCAGTTCATCACGATTCAGTCGCCGCAAAAGACCGCTGGTGACGGCCACGGCCGCTTTCTCCGGCGTGCGGCCGGTGGCAAAGGCATTCGGCGACGGATCATCGATGACATACACGGCCGGAATCTTCGGCAGACCCGCAGCGAGAGTCATCTCTTCGACCACGTTGTGCAGGATCGGCAAATCGGTTTTTTCGATCTGCTTCGCTCCCGCCATCGAGAGCATGATGCTGTCACCCTGGAAGTACGAGACCAGTGTCATCACCAACCAGACGATGGCCGCTATCACCATACCGGCCGGCCCCATTCCCTTTCCCAGGAAGTACTCGCCCAGGGCCCAGCCCAGGGCGAGCAACAATACCGCCGTCAGGAACACCAGGAAGACCGACTTGCGTCGATTGGCTGCAATCTGTTCCCACATATCAGCTGAAATCCACCTTCGGGGCCTCGCGCTGCTCCTCTTCGGTGACTTCGAAGAACTTTTCTTCGCTGAAGTTGAACATCCCGGCAATAATATTTCCGGGGAACATCTGCACCTTGTTGTTCATCTGCATCACGCACTCGTTGTAGAACTGGCGCGCAAAGCTGATCTTGTTTTCGGTGCTGGCCAGCTCCTCCTGCAGGGACAGGAAATTGGTGCTGGCCTTCAGGTCGGGGTAGTTCTCGGAAACGGCAAAGAGTCGGCCCAGCGCGGAGGTCAGGCCACCCTCGGCAGCCAACCTGGCGTCCATATCGCCGGCGCCGGACACGGCGGCGCGAGCGTTGGTAACGGCCTCGAGCGTTTCGCGCTCGTGGTTCATGTAACCCTTCACCGTTTCCATCAGGTTGGGGATCAGGTCGAAGCGACGCTTCAACTGTACGTCGACCTGCGCCCAGGCCTCCTGCACGCGGTTGCGCAATCCCACCAGCGAGTTGTAGATACCCACGACCCACGCGATGACGGCCACCAGCAGACCCACGAAAATCAAGAGAGGAATCATCGGTTTCACCTTTCCGAAATCACCAGAAACTCCGCGGTTCAGACTCCGTCCGCGGGAAACATTCGACGCAGGAAATCCATCACGCTTTGCGGCAGCTGCCGCCCGGCGTCTTGCAGCGAGACGGCCAGGTCGCCCACCTCGCCCCGATCGAACCACAGACCACATCCCTCGGGGCAGACGTCGATCATTACCCCACCGGCCGGGCCGATATTCATCTTGCCCATCGCCGCGCGACAGAGCGGGCAGTCGCGTTCGGCCTCGTCCGTGTGCGTTGCTGTCAGTTGCAGCTCGGCCCCATCACCCAATACGAGTTCCAGTTCGCCGCGATCGAACCACACGCCCTGGCAATCCTGGCAGACATCCAGTTCCACGCCCTCGTATTCGACGACGAACATCACGGACTCACAGGCAGGACACTTCAATTTCGGCTCCCCGGTTCATTTGGACTGTATTCATCCTATGGTGCCCCAGCGCGCAGCGGTCGGCAAGTGGATTCGGACTGACAACGTCGATTCGGACAGATACACTGCGCGCATGTTACGAGAGACGAAACACGCACTCGCCGGCCTGGGCATCGAATCGCCCACGCTGCTGATCGATGAAGTCCGCGCGCGACGGAACATCGCACGCATGATCGGCAAAGCCATCCGTTCCGGCGTCGTACTCCGTCCACACTTCAAGACCCACCAATACGCCGAGGTCGGTCAGTGGTTCCGCGAAGCGGGCATCGACCGCATTACGGTTTCCTCGCCGGGAATGGCGGAATACTTCCAACAGAACGGCTGGATGGACATCACCGTGGCGCTCTTGGTCAATCCGCGGCAGGTTTCACGACTGCGGCAATTGTCCCGGGACGCGATTACCGGCGGCGGAGCTCTTGGCGTGCTCGTCGCATCTGCGGACGCCGTCCGGGCGCTGCACGGCATCGGGTCGGTCCACATCTGGCTGAAGACCGACACGGGCTACGGACGCTCGGGAATCCGTTGGGATGACCTAGCCCGCCTACGCGGCGTCCTCGAAGCGATTCCCGACCGCCTGGTGATCCGCGGCCTGCTCACCCATGCCGGGCACACCTACGCCGAAACGGATCGCGAGAAGATCGTCACGATCCACCAGGATACGGTAGCGCGATTGCAGGCGGCGCGACAAGCGGTACAGTCCCTGCCCGGATGCGAAAAACTGCTCCTGTCCCTGGGCGACACCCCGTCGTGCAGTCTGGTCGAGAACTTCGACGGCATCGATGAGATCCGCCCGGGCAATTTCGTCTTCTATGACCTGATGCAGCTTCGCGTCGGCTCGTGTACGGAATCGGATCTTGCGGCGGCGGTCGCCTGCCCGGTCCTGGAGATCGACTCGGAACGCCACCGTCTCGTTTTGCACGGCGGAGCCGTGCAGCTATCGAAGGAGTCTCTTCCTGCACCTGGGCACGGTGCTGTTTACGGCTACCTCGGAACCCTGACCGAAGGCGGCGGCAATTTCGGACGCGTATTGCCGCAGGCCCCTCTGACCTCTCTTTCCCAGGAGCATGGCATCGTGCAGATGGACGGCGAGACTTTCCGGCGGGTGGCCGCCCACCTCCGGATCGGCGATCTGGTGCTCGTCTGGCCGGTCCATTCCTGCCTGACCTGCAATCTGCACGCGGAATTTCGCACCCTGGACGGCCGGCGCGGGGTTCGCTGAGTCGCGAAACTCCGGGTCGACCCGGAATCCCCTGGGTAATATTTCCGTGAGACATCGATTCGCTGCTTGAATCCATCGAGCGAATCGGCGTACTTTCGACACGGCGCATGCAGGATCCGCACGGCTGGTGAGGATCGTTGCGGCCGCCGGTCCGGGAGATCCGGGCCAGAATGAATCCTCCGACAGTCGGAGGAGGGGGACGGCAATATGCCGAACCGTTATCGAGTGGGAGGGCTTTCCCGGATTAGGCCGGCGGACCCGAGCGCTTGTGCAAGCCGGGGAACCCGGCATCGGGAGATGAGAGTAACGTGAAGAAGCTGTACGTGGGTAACCTGCCCTTCAGTGCCACTGAAGACGAAATCACCGAATTGTTCGGCCAGCACGGCACCGTCCACTCGGTGGCCCTGATCAATGACCGCGAGACCGGCCGCCCCCGTGGCTTCGGTTTCGTGGAAATGGACGACGATGCCATTGCCGGCACCATCCAGGCCCTCGACGGGTCGGACATGGGTGGCCGTCAGTTGCGCGTCAACGAAGCCCACGACAAGCCCCGCGGCGGCGGCGGTGGCGGTGGTCGCTGGTAGGCGCACCCCGCACTCTCGGAGGGTCTGGCCCCGCTTCTCGAACGAAGCGGGGCTTTTTTTCGCCTCTGCGCGGGCTTCCCTTGATCTTTGCCGCCGGAACCGTTTCCCTTCGTTGCATGGCAATCGTGGAAATCAAGCAAGCCAACCTGGCCTTCGGCGGTCCGCCGATCCTGGACGGTGCCCATCTGCGCATCGAGAAAGGCGAGCGCCTTTCTCTGCTCGGTCGCAATGCGGCCGGCAAGTCCACCCTGTTGCGCGTCCTGGCCGGCCAGCAAACGCTGGATTCCGGCGAGATCGTGCGCAGTCCCGGATTGCGGACCGGCGTGCTGCCCCAGGAAGTACCTGCAGGACTGGGCGGATCCGTTCGCGAGATCGTCGCAGCCGGCCTGCCGGGAAACCCCGCCACCGACTGGGAAGAGGCGCACGCCGTCGACCGTGTCCTGAGCCGGGGCCGTCTCGATGCCGACGCCGATTTCACGACCCTCTCGCGCGGCAATCAGCGCCGCGTATTGCTCGCCCGCGCGCTGGTGTCCGAGCCGGATCTGCTTCTGCTGGACGAACCGACCAACCACCTGGACATCGATGCGATCGATTGGCTCGAGGACGAACTGCGCCGCTTTCCGGGCAGCCTCTTCTTCGTGACCCATGACCGCGCCTTCCTGCGCTCGTTGGCCCAACGCATCATTGAACTGGACCGCGGACATCTGCGCGACTGGACCTGCGACTATGACACTTTCCTGCGCCGGCGGGAGGAGGCACTCCAGGTGGAGGCCAACCAGCGCCGCGAATTCGACAGGAAACTGGCCGAGGAGGAAGTCTGGATTCGCAAGGGTGTACGTGATCGACGTACGCGCAACGAAGGGCGGGTTCGCGAACTGAAGGAGATGCGCAAGGAGCGTCAGCAACGGCGCGAGTTGACCGGTGAGGCAAAAATGCGCCTGCAGGAATCGGTGCGCAGCGGTCGCCTGGTTGTCCGGACGCGCGACCTCGAATTTGCCTATCAAGCCGATGGGCCTCGTCTGGTCGACCACCTGGACACGATGATTCTGCGCGGCGACAAGGTGGGTATCCTGGGCCCCAATGGCGCCGGCAAAACCACGCTGTTGCGCCTGCTGCTGGGCGAATTGCAGGCCACCGGTGGCACGATCGAATTGGGTACGAATCTGCAGATCGCCTATTTCGATCAGCAACGCGCCGGCCTGGACGAAACGGCCAGCGTACGGGACAACGTCACCGGCGGCGGTGAGCATGTGCACTTCAACGGCCGGCCGCTGCATGGGATCACCTACCTGCAGAACTTCCTCTTCTCGCCGGACCAGGCGCGTTCACCGCTTTCGCATTTGTCCGGCGGTGAACGCAACCGCCTGCTGCTGGCGAGACTGTTCACGCAGCCGGCAAACCTTCTGGTACTGGATGAGCCGACGAACGACCTGGATCTCGAATCGCTCGAACTGCTGGAAGATCTGCTGGTGGAGTTCGACGGTACGATCCTGTTGGTCAGCCATGACCGCGAATTCCTGGACAATGTCACCACCAGCACACTGGCCCTGACCGGGGAGGGGCAGGTTGTCGAAACCGTCGGCGGCTATGCCGATTGGGCACGGGTTTCACGAAAGACCGCCGAGGTCCGGACCGATCGCGCGAAATCCGGCAGGAAGGGCAAGCCGAAACCGCCCCCGTCACCCGGAACGCCCCGCAAATTGACCTGGAAAGAACAGCAGGAGCTCAAGGAGTTGCCGCTGCGGATCGAAGCCGGCGAAGCGGAGCAGTCCGAACTGCACGAGCAAATGGCTGACCCGGCGCTCTATCAGGGCGAAGGCGCCAGAATCGTGGAACTGAAAGAGCGCCTTGCCGAGTTGGAAATCGAGCTGGAGCAATGGTACGCTCGGTGGGAGGAACTCGAAGAAACCGGAGGCTGATTTTGAACGCTATCTTGAAATCCACGCGGATCATCGTGATCATTCTCGTTTTCCTGCACGGAGCCTCGATCGCCCGAGCCGTTGTCTTCGCCAAGGTGGGCACCTTCGGTTCTGCATGGGAGCGCTTTGCGGTCTCGCCCCGGATGGCCGCACTCGGCGGAGCCAATGTCGCCTGCGCCACAGGCGTGTTCGGACCCCTGGCCAATGCGGCCCCGATGCGTTCGAAGCAGGGACTCGCCGTTGGCTATGCCTATCAGGACTACCTCGCCGATATCGCCATCAAGAGCAGGGGTGCCTCCTACCAGTGGCAGGCACTGCGCTTCAGCTTCGTCGACGTGCTGTTTGATTCTGATCCGATACCTGTCCGCACCGCCTACAACCCCGAGGGAACCGGTGAGACTTTCGATCTCGAATCGCGCTTGACCACCTTCGGAGTTTCGCTCGACGTACTCCCGTTGATTCTGGACTCACCGTCGGCCTGGGACTGGACGGTGGGTATCGCCCGACGTACGCACGAGTTGACCCTCGCCGAATTCCACGACGACAAGAACGATTGGGAAGCGGGAACCACGCTTGGCTGGAAGCACGCTGTGCCGGACGGGCGGCTGACTCTGGCCGCTGGCTGGTCTCAACGCGGGCTGGAAGAAACGGGGTACACCTATGGTCAGGGCGAAATTCTCTTGCCACGCTGGCGTGATCTCGGCCTGCGCGTCTCGATGGCGCGCGATCTGAATGGTCAACCGGGTGAGGAGATCGAATTCACCTTCCTGTATGGGACCCGCAAGGATCAGGTGCTCGACGAGGCAGGATTTTTCGGTCGGCGGCGCTACGGATTCGAACTCGCGGTACTGGACCGGATTTCGATTCGCGCCGGGCGGGACCACTCGAATATCACGGCGGACCAGTGGAACTACGGACTGGGGCTGCATCTAGTCGACCCGTGGATCGAGCGCTTCGAGTTACGCTATGATTTCGGCCTCGTGGAGTATTCCGATTCTGATGAGATGAGCGACCAACACGCGGTGCAAATCCATTGGCGATTCTAGATCGACGCTGAATCGCGATTGGCTCCCCGAGGGCGAGAACCGGCATGCGGTCGGGATCGACTACCGGTGCTGATTCGCATCCACCCGGAATATCCGTGGGAAGGGCGCCTATCACCCACCAACTTCATATGATTAAACAATTTATTGACCATTCACATCACCTTTGCTTTCATCGCGGAGGACGGTACCAACCAGGAGGGTCAAGATGAATTATCCGGTCTGGGAATTGGGGATGGGCGCCGGCGTACTGATCGCCGTGGTCTCCATCCTGCACGTCTTCGTATCCCACTTCGCGGTCGGCGGCGGGCTGTGGCTCGTCGTGACGGAGATGAAGGCGAATCGCGAGAACGATCCTGAATTGCGGGCGTTCGTGAAGAAGCACAGCAAGTTCTTCATCCTGCTGACGCTTGTCTTCGGCGCCATCAGCGGCGTGGGAATCTGGACCACCATCGCACTGATCTCACCTCACGGTACATCAGCCCTGATCCATGGCTATGTTTGGGGCTGGGCCATGGAGTGGGTCTTCTTCTTCCTCGAGATCTGCTCAGCCATCGTCTACTACTATGGCTGGGAAAAACTCAGCGCAAAGACCCATACCACGATGGGCTGGATCTACTTCATCAGCGCCTGGATGAGCATGGTGATCATCAACGGGATCGTCACCTATATGCTCACACCCGGCGGCTGGTTGGAAAACCACGAATTTTGGACCGGCTTCTTCAACCCGACCTACTGGCCGAGCCTGTTCATCCGCACGTTTGGCGCCTTCGCCATCGCCGGTTCCTTCACGCTCCTGACCGCAGCGCAGTTGGACCGCACCACCTTTCGCTGGAAGGTCACCCGCTGGAATGCCGTCTGGGTCGTGATCGGCATGGTCGGCGCGATTCTCAGTGCGATGTGGTACGGGAAGGTCACCGGAGCGGTCTGGGCCGACACCGAGGCACTGCTCGGGGCGATTCCCATCCTGCCGCTGGTGCTCTGGCTGTTCAAGGTTTTCCTGATTGTCACCCTCGTGCTGAGCCTCTGGCCGTTGCTCCTGCCCAAGGCATGGAATCGCTTCGGCTTTGCCTTGTTGTTGGTTGCCGGCTGGCTGGCCATGGGTGCCGGCGAGTGGTCGCGTGAGGCCGGTCGCAAACCTTTTACGATCTACGGTTACCTATACAGTTCGGGCATGCTGGTCACGGAGGAGCCCGCCTTCGAAGCCAATGGCATGGTCGCCGGTACGAAGTGGATTTCGCCCGCAGCGGCTACGGATGAAATGGCGCTGGGACGTGACCTGTACCTGGCCTGGTGCCAACCCTGTCACACGATGGACGGCTACAACGGATTGCGTCCCTACCTTGCCTACTGGAATGAGGAGACCGTGGCCAGCCTGGTACCCCGCCTGAACCACATGCGGCCCATGATGGCCCCCTGGTACGGAACCGACGAAGAGAACGCCGCGCTTACGGCCTATCTGATGGCACAGAAGCCGGCCGAGCAAGCTTCGTTGCCGGACGATGAGACCCTGGCCGCAGTCCAGGCCTTCGCCGTCGCTTGTGGCCTGTGCCACACGCCGAATCAATTCCGGCCCATCGCCGAGAGTTTCGAGGACATGAGCGCGGAGGAAATCGACGAGTTCCTCGACGAATCCGGCGACATGGTCGACGAAATGCCCGGCTACTTTGGTCCCGCGGATCAACGCGAGGCTTTGATCCGCTACCTCGAAATGATCGGGAATCCCGGCGACGACAACACCGAGACTGCCGCCCTGAGCACAGAAAGGAGCCAGTCATGACGCCCCAGGTGATCATTCCCGCTCCGGACGCCCTGCCCCTGCCGGCGGCTCCGATCCTGTTGCAGTTCCTGTTGCACCTGACCTTCGTGCTGCACCTGCTGGCAATGAATGCCATGCTGGGCGGCCTGTTGATTACACTCTACGGTCGCATCCGCGGCCAGAGCGCATGGACCGAGTTGGCCGACTCGATCGCCAAGGCCACTCCCTCGCTGGTTGCGGCCACGGTGACACTCGGTGTCGCACCGTTGCTGTTCCTGCAGGTACTGTATGGCCAGTATTTCTTCACCAGCAGCATTCTCATGGGCTGGGGCTGGTTCTCCGTCGTCGTGCTACTGATCTTCGCCTACTACGGCACCTACCTTCAGTCGATGCGCGGCGAGAAACTCGGCGCGCTCCGCACTCCGCTGTTGGCCGTGACGGTCCTGCTTTTTCTGTGGATCGGCTTCATGTTCACCAACAACAACACGTTGATGCTGAACCTGGGCGCCTGGGGCGACAAATACTTCAGCGATCCGCGCGGCATGCACCTGAATCTGGGCGACCCACAACTGTGGCCTCGCTGGCTGCACATGATGCTCGGTGCGGCCGCCATCTCCGGACTGATGCTGGCCTGGTGGGGCAAGGCACGCCTGTCCCGCGGTGACCAGCGCGGTACGTTCATGGTCACCCGTGGTGTCGAGGTTTTCACCTGGCTGACACTGGTGAATATCGGGATCGGACTGTGGTTCTTTTTCATGTTGCCGAGCGCGGTAATCAAGCTGTTCATGGGCGGCAGCATCTACTCCACAATCCTGTTCGGCGTCGGGTTCGCACTGGCACTGGTGCTATTGGTGTTCGGCCTGCTGATCCGCAGCAAGCGCGAGAAGGCACCGTTGCTGCCGGTTTCGGCGCTGGTGCTGGTTACGCTCGTGGACATGGTCCTGATGCGCGACATCGTGCGCAATTCGATGCTGGCCGGCCACTTCCAACCGGCCGAATTCATGGTCGAACCCCAGATGGCGAACCTGGTGATTTTTGCGGTCCTGCTGGTGGCGGGAATCGGTGTCGCGATCTGGATGCTCAGAACACTCTACGTGGCGTGGAACAAGTAGAATCCCCGGAACCTGTAC
>JANTGJ010000082.1 GCA_024762975.1 Candidatus Krumholzibacteriia bacterium | reverse complement strand
TAGGTCATCTCGAAGGCTACGTTCAGGTCGCTGTCCGTGGCCTTGCCGTCGGCGTCGACGAACGCATCCTGGTCGCTCATGTCCATGCGCACTTCGATCAGCGCACCGCATTTGTCGGCGATCGCGATCGTCGGGGCGATGGCGATCGCCTGGCGCACCTGGAACTCTTCGCCCACGGCGCCGAAGGCCCAGCCATCGGCATCGTCGAACCAATCGTAGCGCACGGTCAGGCCGAGGCGGTCGTTGAAGTCGTAGTGGCTCATCGCCAGCAGGCCCATCCACTCGAAATCGGCATCGCCGGTCGGCATCGCCACGGTGGCCGAACCCATGTTGTACTCGCCGCCGAGGGTCCAGGCGCCGGTTGCGTAGGCCAGATCCACGTCGACCACGGTGCGGGTCAGGGGCTGGCCCATGCTCACGGCGCGTACCACGCCGACGGCCATCGTGGGATCCACATCGTCATAGATCAGGGTGAACTCTTCTTCGCCGGCCATGTCCTGCTTGCCGGTGATCGCCGAGATACCGCTCGAGAAACCTTCCTTCGCGTAGCCCAGACGGCCGCCGAAGGTCAGGTTCTTGCCGGCCATCGTATTCGCGTCCCAGCCGTTGGCGATGTAGGCGACGACGTCCAATTCCTCGGTCAGGTCGCGGGAGAACGAGGCGCCCGTCACGTTCGTTGGCAGGCCGTAGTCGAAGACCAGGGCGTGGCTGTACTGGTACATGTCCGGCGCGTCCAGCATCTCGAAGCCAATGGGCGCGTTGAACTTGCCGAAGGTCAGCACATTGCCGCAGGGGGATTCCCAGGTCATGAATCCTTGTTCAACCTGGGCGACGAACTCCTCGCCATCCTTGACCCACTCGAGGTCCGCGCGCAGGGAAGTGTTGTTGTTGGCCTGATGCAGGATGTCCACCTCGACCTGATCGAGGCTGAACTCGCCGGCCTCGTTGGCCGGGTTCCAGGTATGCGCGGCGTCGATGAATCCGCTGATCTCGGTCTGGGCCGTGGCGCCGCTGGCGATCAGCAGCAAGGCCGTCAGGATGGTCAGTTTCCGCATCGAAGAACTCTCCTTGTGGTGGGCGGACGAACACCGTCCGTTTTCCTGAATGCCGGCCCCGGGAACCTCTCACAGCAGAAGCAGGGCGAGAAGTCTGGGGTTCCCGGAGCCGATCCGGAACTCGTCCGGAAGAAAGTTGGTCTCCCGGGATCCGGAAGACCAGTTAAGATTCCGTTGCCTTACGCCAGGTACGCCTGCTCGCCGTGGAGCGACTCGTCCAGCGTCATCTCCATCTCCTCGGTCGTCTTGACCGGCGTGACGCGGTTGATCAGCCACAACATGATCCAGGTGAATCCGAACGCGTACACGCTCGAGACCAGGATCGCGACGATCTGTTTCATGAAGAACTCGCTGCCGCCGAAGAACAGGCCGTCGGCACCCGCGGGGTTCACCGCGGTCGAACCCAGCAGGCCCAGCATGACGATGCCCAGCGCGCCGCCCACACCGTGCACGCCCCACACGTCCAGAGCGTCGTCCCAGCCCAGGGCGTTCTTCATCTCGACGGCCCAGTAGCAGACCACGCCCGCGGCGAAGCCGATCGCCGCCGCGCCCCAGGTGGGCACGTACGCCGCCGCCGGGGTGATCGTGGCCAGGCCGGCCACCGCGCCGGTCAGCAGGCCGACGAAGCGCGGCTTGCGCACCCGCGACCACTCGATGATCAACCAGGTCATCGCGGCGAACGAGGCGGCGATGTCGGTATTGACGAAGGCCAGCGAGGTGAACTGGTCGACCTGCAGCTCGCTGCCGGCATTGAAGCCGTACCAGCCGAACCACAGCAGGCCGGTACCCAGGGCGACCAGGGGAATCGAATGCGGCCCCTTCTCTTCGACGCGCCGCTTGCCCACGTACAGGATCGAGGCCAACGCCGCCATACCCGCAATGTTGTGCACCGCGATACCGCCCGCGAAGTCGAGTACGCCCCAATCGGCCAGCAGTCCGCCGCCCCAGATCATATGCACGAAGGGGAAGTACACGCCGACCAGCCACAGGACCAGGAAGATCAGGTAGGCCGGAAAGCGCACGCGGTTACTGAAGGCGCCGGTGATCAGCGCGGGAGTGATGATCGCGAACATCATCTGGTAGGCCACGAAGACAAGCATCGGGATCTGTCCGTCCGCGAACGGCGTCGTTGGATCGATCCCGCGCAGGAAGGCCATGTCCAGGTTGCCGATGATTCCTCCCTCGCCGCCGGAGAAGCACAGCGAAAAGCCAACCGCGTACCATAGCACGGTGGTCACGCCCATCGAGACGAAGCTCTGGATCATGATCGACAGGACGTTCTTGCGCCCCACGAGGCCGCCGTAGAAGAAGGCCAGCCCCGGCGTCATCAGCATGACGAGGCTGGTGGCGACCAGCATGAAGCCGGTGTTGCCGGTGTTGAACATGGATTGCTCCCTAGGCTTGCAGGAAGGGCCCTTCGTCGGCGAAGACGAGTGATGCGGCGCCGACCGGGGGTGGCCCGGTTGTCCACGTGCGAAGATGCCGCGCCGGAGTGTCGACGGGCAATCAGGGGGATCCTGAATTGGAGTGGGGGGAATCCTGAGAGCCCGTGTCCATTGCCTTGCTCGTGCCTGGGGAAGGAACGGAACGCCGTTCGTGCAACGACGGTCCGAGAGTGTTACCCTGGAAAATCAAGCGGCTGGAGGTTCGCCGCACCCCTTCTTCCTGTCATTCGGCGATGGAGCGGCCATGTCTGAATCCCTGCAACACCATCTCCAGGAACGCGTCAAGGAATTGACGGCCCTGCACGGTGCCGCACGTCTGCTTCAGAACCCGGAGCGGTCCCTGGACGAGGTGATGCACGATGTCGTCCGGCTGCTACCGCCCGCTTGGCAATACCCCACCGTGACGGGCGGTCGCATCTCGTGTGACGGCGGGTTCTGGGCCACAGCGAATTTCATCGAAACGGATTGGATCCAGCGCGAGGAATTCACTCTCCGTGACGGCACTACCGGCGCCATAGAAGTCGCTTACCTCGAAGAACGCCCCACAGTCACCGAAGGCCCCTTCCTGGACGAAGAGCGCGATCTGATCCGCTCCCTGGCCGAGATGCTCCGCGCCTTCTTCCAACACCGGGCCGGCGACGCCGAGCTGGCCGCGGCGAACGAGCGACTCGAGCACCAGGTGGTCGCCCGTACCGCTGCGCTTCGGAAGTTGGCCGCCCGGGTCTGCCTGGCCGAAGAGCGCGAGCGCCGCCAGATCGCCGAGCAGTTGCACGACCACCTGGGCCAGGGGTTGGCGGTGATCAAGATGCGATTGCAGAATCTGCGCGGCGATGCTGTCTTCGGTGGGCACGACGACGCGATCAGCGATCTGATCTCGCTTTCGGACCAGGCGATCCGCTACACGCGGGGTCTGACCTTCGAGCTTTCGCCACCGGTCCTGTACGAGCTGGGGTTGGGCTCGGCCCTGGACTGGCTGGGCGAGCAGGCTCAACGCAAGCACGGCCTGAAGGTGAAGGTGAAGGACACGCTGCGCACACCGCTGAGCGACGAGATCAAGGTGATGTTCTGGAAATCGTCGCGCGAGCTACTGCACAACGTGATCAAGCACGCGGACGCGCAGAAGGTATCGATTCGGCTCGAGGGCAAGCGGAGCCGGGTCACCCTGGAGATCCAGGACGACGGTTGCGGTTTCGACCTGGAAGAGGCCCGACACAAGGCCGGCGAACGCTTCGGCCTGTTCTCGATCGAAGAACGTCTGCATCAGCTCGGCGGCAGCGTGCACATCGAGACCGTTCCCGGCCGCGGCACCACCGTCCGCCTGGAGGCGGAGATCTCGGGAGATGAGCCATGACCACGATCCTGCTGGCCGACGACCACCGCATCTTCCGCGACGGATTGCGCCCGCTGCTCGCGGCTCAGGACGATCTGGAGGTGGTGGCCGAAGCGGAGGACGGCCTGCAGGCGTTGGAGTTGTGTCTCCAGCACCGGCCCGACGTTGCGGTGCTGGACATCTCGATGCCCGGGATGAACGGCATCGAGGTGGCGCGCCGCCTGAAAATCGAGGCGCCCGAAGTGCGTCCGCTCGTCCTGTCGATGCACAGCAATCGTCGTTTCGTGCTCGAAGCGCTTCGTGCCGGTGCGCGCGGCTATCTGCTCAAGGACGCCGGTATTCGCGACCTGATCGCCGCCGTGCGCGAGGTCTGCGCTGGGCAGATCCACCTTTCGGCGGCCGTTGGCGAGCAGGTGATTCGCGATTATGTGGCCCTGGCGGACGCGGACGAGGGCAGCGTATTCTCGGTACTCTCTGCGCGCGAGCGCGAGGTGCTGCAGATGTTGGCTGAAGGCCTGGCCACGAAGGAAATCGCCGGCCGCCTCAACCTGTCGGTCAAGACGGTCGAATCGCATCGCAAGGCGGTGATGGACAAGCTGGAGATCCGCAACATCGCCGAGTTGACGAAGTATGCGATTCGGGAGGGGTTGACGGCGTTGGATTGATTCACATCTTCATCGCCCTCTGCACCAAGATCTGCGCCTGGAGTTCTCCTGGTTTCGTAGACACCCCTGAGCCTATTGCTGAAGCGCAACCAATTCCACGGGATGCTGCAAGTGATTCGTGCACCACTCTCCCTACCGGAGATGACTACTCCGAATACCCCAAATCCTTCAACCGCTGCCGAACCGTATCGTCCAAATCATTCCAGTTCGACGGTGTCCCCGAGTTCGAAGCACCGTTCTCTTCGGAATACTCCGCATTCTCCAATTCCCGCCACCGTGCCAGAAGGGCCTGGAAATCGGCTGCGACCTCAGCCTGAGCAGCCAGCAGGTTATGCTCCTCGCCAGGATCTCCAGACAAACGGAACAGCGCCAGCGACTGGCCCTCGCGGTGGGCGATGAACTTCCACGGCCCCCTGCGCAATGCGACCAGGTCCGGCCCGTAGGCGATCTCCTCGGACAGCAGCAGCCGCTCGGTGTCCACAGCCGAACCGCGGTTCTGAGCTACCGACCGACCGTAGCGAGCCTGCTGCACGGCATCGCCTGCCGGCAACTCCGGTGGCGCGAAGCCCAGCCATTCCAGTACCGTCGGCGCCAGATCCGCCAGCGAAACGGGCTCGCGCCGGCGCACGCCCGAAGGAACGCCAGGGCCCCAGGCTACCCACGGTACGTGCAGTAGCTCCTGAAAATGCGTGTGCCCGTGGCCGATGCCGAACAGGCCCCGCGGATCGTGATCCCAGGCTCGGGCGAACGCGGCGTGGTCGCCGAATTCCTCGCCGTGGTCCGAAAAGACTGAAACCACCGTTCGCTCGGCGAGCTGCCAAGCCTCGAGCTGTGCTTGCAATTCGCCGATCGCCCGGTCCACCGAATGGATCGAGGCATCGTAGATCGAGCGCTTCAGGGCCATCGCCTGTCGGTGGGCCTGAAGCCCTTCGGCGGCCGCATCATCGTGCGGCGGATTCCCCAACGGCAGGCCACCGTCCTCACCCCAGCGAACGTAGCGCGCCAGCGAGTCCGCTGAAGTCTCGGCTCCCAGGGCCGCGGCCCGGGGCAGGAACGGCTCCAGGTCGGCGCCGTCGGGCGTGGTCGGCTCGTGCGGGTCGTTCATCAGGATGAAACAGAAGAACGGTCGGTCGGCGTGGCGGCGCATCCACTCCTGGGCGCGGCGCACCAGCTCGGCCGCGGGCAGGTTCAAGTAGCTGTGGTGTTCGAAGCTTTCGGCCAGGCCGAAGGCGAAGAACTGATTCGAGTAGAAGGCCGCCGTGCGGTAGCCCTCGTCGCGCAGACGGGTCGCCAGGGTCGGCAGGTCCTCGGCCAGGCGCTGCGGAGGTTGCGTGGCCATGTTGCGCACCGCGCCGCCCAGACGCGCACCGTGCAGCCCGGGGGTCACACCGGTCAGCGCGCTGGCGAAAGATGGCAGCGTCCACGGGGCCATCGACGTCACGTCGCTGAAGATGGTTCCGCGTGCGGCCAACCGGTCCAGGTGCGGCGAAGTGGGTGCGTTGTGGCCGCCCAGACCCAGATGATCGGCTCGCAGCGTGTCGACGCCGACCAGGACCAGGTTCGGCGGACCGGACCGCTGGGGATCGATTCGCGAGGGGCGCACAGGGCGCAGGGCGGCATCGCGCCAGCGCGCCCAACGGGAGATCCACCGTGCGCGGCGGGTCCAGTGTGCGAACGGATTCGAGGTGCTGGCCATCTTGCTCCGGCCCGATCCGACGGGCGGGTGTCGCTGGTGGGGGCGTCGGCTGGACTTCGAGCCGACCTGCCGTTACCATAGGTGCCATGAAGTTGCTGGAGTATACAACAGAAAGTGGATTCCTCCCCAATATCAAGTGTGACGGCATCGAAAGCGCCGTCGCCCAGCTCGTCGAGAGATTGAACTCGGCCGGGCACGTGGAGGAAGTCGACAGCCTCGTGGCGGAGGTCATGAGGCGCGAGCTGGAGGGCAGTACGGCGATCGGCGGCGGCCTGGCCATTCCGCACGCCCGCTTGTCGGCCTTGAGCCATGTGACGGTGTCGGTGGCCACGCTGGAAGCGCCGATCCAGATGCCAGCCGAGGATGGTCGGCCGGTGGATGTGGTCATCCTGTTGGTCGGACCGGATGGAGATCCGCGGCTGATGCTGCGGGTATTGGCCCGCCTGGCGCGGTTGGTGAAGCAATCTGATTTTCTGGACGGATTGCGTGCTGCAACCCGTGCCGAAGAATTGCGCGAAGTCTTTGCGATGCTGGATTGAGGCGCAGGATTTCCCGGCATCTGCCGCCGAATTCTTCCGTTTCTTTCGACGCTCGTCCCGGTCTCGGTGGCGGAGTGTCGAGCCCACGTTCATCCCGTAGTCTTGCGCGAATTCGCACTTTGAATCCTTGATCCGCCGTTTCGGGTGAGTTACTCTGCCTGACCCGAGTTACCCAAACGGCCTCTTAGCAGGATCCGAGACCGAAACGATCGGGTCCTTTTCATCAAAGATCCCTCGAAGGGAGCGTGTCTTGAATTCCCGCTCGACGTGCAGGACGTCCTCGACTGATCGGGCGTCCCGGAAACACCGGATCGGATCGTGGGTGCTGGGCTGGACCGCCGCAGTGCTGCTCGGCTCGGTGCTGGTGCCTCTGGCAGGTGCCGTAACGGCCGATCATCTGATCATTGCCGAGGCCAATTGGCCAGGAACCCGCGCTCCGCGCGGGAGCCAAGCCATCAAGTTGGTCAATCCGACCGGCTCGGCCATCGCGATGGATAACGTCTACCTGACCGACGCGACCTTGTCGCCCAATACGGTCTACTACAACATCACCTTGACGAGTCCGGCGACAGCCAATCCCGGCGGCGCGGCCGCTCAGGATTTTCACGTTCGTTTCCCGGTGGGATATTCCATCGCAGCCGGTGATACCGTGGTCATTGCGGTCAACGGTAGCGACGAGTACGAGGCCGAGTACGGCGTCACGCCGGACTTCGAGTTGATCGAGGACGGGCTGGCGCCCGACGCCGTGCCCGAGTTGGCGCCGGCGTTCCCCGGTTCGGTGAACATCGACCTCAGCCTGACGGGTACCAGCCCGGTGCTGGATCGCACGGCCGAAAGCCTCGTGCTGTACACCTGGGACGGCTCCAGTGATCTGGTGGCCGATCTGGACTATGTCTTCTGGGGTACGAACGAGAACGCGCGCATCAACAAGACCGGCGTGACGATCGGCGCGAGCACCTACCTGGCCGATACGTCGACCGGCAGCCAGATTCCGGCGGCCACGTCGCTGTTGGCCGGCCAGTCCTTGCGCCGCAGCAGCGACGATGAGGGCGACGGCGAGACCGACGGTGCCGCGGGCAACGGCCTGACCGGCCACGACGAAACAGGCGAGGACCTCTCGGCTACCTTCGGCGTGCAGAACGGCTGGATGAGTGCTTCCGCTCCTGTGGCTGCGGCTCCTGCGGCTCCGGTCGTAACGGCTGATGAAACGGTTCCGGCGATCCCGCATGCGGGGTCGGCAACGGATGTTTCAATCGCTCTCGAGTCCTTCAGCGCCGTCACGGCCGTGACTTTCCACTACGCCGTCGACGGTGGCGCGGACAATACCGTATCGGGCACCGATAACGCCGGCACGTGGTCGTCCCAGATCCCTCAACAGTCCGAGGGTGCTGTGGTGACCTGGTGGGCCGAGGCCGTCAATAGCGACGGTGGCACGGCTCTGTTCCCGGTCTCGGCTCCAATCTTCGTCAACTCCTTCACGGTGCAGGCCGAGCCGGTTTCCGGCGCCGGTGCCGAGAAGCTGCTGATCACCGAGGTGAATGCAGGCGTCAACATCTACAGTGGGTCGCCGTTCACCGGTATGGAGCAGCTGGCGATGGAGTTCATCGAGATCCACAACCCGAACGCCTACGAGGTGGATCTGAGCGACTACTACCTGACCGATGGCGTTTTCTATGGCTCCTCCACCAGTCAACTGTACTGGCAGATTGCTTTGGGCAATCCCTCGTACGATACCGTCGGCGGTGGCAACTACAACGATTTCCATGCCCGATTCCCCGACGGATACACGATGGCAGCCGGGGCGACGATCACGATTTCGATCGCGGGCAGTGACTGGTTCAACGGCGTATACGGCGAAATGCCGGATCTGGAGCTGTATGAAGACGGCACCAGTGCGGACGCGATTCCCGACATGCGGCCGGTATACGGTCCTGCCGATGACCAGAACAGTATCCACGATTCGACCAATTCCGCGACCGGCACCGATCAGATTCCGCGCGGGATCCCCGAGTTGGAAGAGCACTACGGCGAGCCCGTGATCCTGTACCACTGGGTCGAGGGTGCGGACCTGGTCACGGATGTCGATTTCTTCGGTTTTGGCCCTTCGGCGACCGGGACTTACCCCGTCGGCTTCAAGAAGACGGGGGTGACGATCGGAGCCTCGAGCTACCAACCGGATACGGATCCGGCCAACCAGCGGTGGCACGAGACCGTGGTCGAGGACGGAGTCCAATCCTATCAGCGAAACGATCTGACCGAAGGTGACCAGACCGCCAGTGGCGGCAACGGCGTTGACGGCCGGGACGAGACCAGCGAGGACATGGCGACGACGTTCGAGATCGCCACTGCCGCGCCGGGTACCCTGGAGGTCGGCGGCGGCAACGGCGGCGGTGGCGAGCCGACCGGCGATGCGGCCAAACTGCTGATGACCGAGATCAGCTTCGGGCCGAACGTCTATCCCTTCCAGTCGATCGAGGATTTCTCGCAGGATTTCGTGGAAATCTACAATCCGAACGATTTCGACGTGGACATGAGCGACTACTACCTGACGGACGCGACGAGCCACTTCGTTGAAGTTCGTTTTGGCGGGAGTGCGCAGGTCTACTACCAGATCGCCAACGGCGCGATCAACCGGGATCGTCTGGGCGGCGGCGACTACAGCGACTTTTTCGGCCGATTCCCCGACGGGTTCACGATCGGTGCGGGTGAGATCATCGTGGTTTCGATCGCTCCGGCCGACCTGTACGAGGGTGTCTTCGGTATGCTGCCCGACGTGGGACTCTACGAGACGGCGGACCACACGAGCGCGGCTCCGGTCATGCGTGACGTCTTCTCGAACAGTCGCTGGGGCGGCGACGTCACCGTCGAGGACGATCTGCCCGAGTTGGATGAGCACTACGGTGAGACCCTGGTGCTGTTCTACTGGGACGGCGAGTCCGACCTGGTCACGGATGTGGACTTCTTCGCGAACGGTACCTCCAAGGATGCCGAGTACAGCGTCGGCTTCGACAAGTCCGGGGTCACGTCCGGTGCGTCGACCTACGCGAACGAAACGTCGATCGCTGACCAGGCATGGTACGCGGATGTCGTCGAGGACGCACAGAACAGCTACCAGCGGGTCATCGCCGACGAAGGCGATCAGACCGCAACCGGCGGCAACGGCGTCGGTGGCCGGGATGAAACCAGTGAGGACTTCGTCGTAACGTTCGCGCCGGCGCCCTACACACCCGGAACCTGGGAGTTTGCCGGTACGGGTGGCGGCGGGGAAGGTGAAGAGGCGACTCTGCAGTTCGATATGCAGGCCCGAACCTTCATGCCCCGGTCGCAGGAAACGTTCCCGTTCCGGTTCAAGGTCACCGCGTCGGACTTCGAGTTCCGGCTCCGGATCTTTGACCAGGAGGGGCGTCTGGTTCGTACGATGTATGACAGTCGCTTCGACGATCCGATCCTGCCCGGTATCTTCAAGACCGTGGAGTGGGATGGACGCAACGATACCTACGAGCTGGTTCGCGCCGGTTTGTACATTGCCCATTTCTCGATCGTGGATATCGAGACGGGGAACGAGGAAACTGAACTGATGCCGGTGGTCGTGGCCAGTCGGCTGGACAAGTAGAGAGGGTGAGCGATGTTCCGGAAACTGACGATACTTCTTGTTCTGGCGGCGCTCGGCCTCTCGGCCGGATCCGCACAGGCCTATTTCGAGAACACGGTGGTCAGCCCCCGCTCGCGCGGTATGGGTGAGACGACCGTAGCGGTTCCCGACGTCCAGTCGGCAGCCTTTTTGAACCCGGCCCACCTGGCCCGGGTCGCTACGCCCGAGTTGGGCGCTTCCTACGTACAGCCGTTTCGTGTCGATTTCGCGGACTTCTACTAC
This sequence comes from Candidatus Krumholzibacteriia bacterium, assembly GCA_024762975.1. Lineage (GTDB taxonomy): Bacteria > Krumholzibacteriota > Krumholzibacteriia > LZORAL124-64-63 > LZORAL124-64-63 > JANTGJ01. The sequence goes on along the minus strand of JANTGJ010000082.1, from coordinate 5,713 downwards.
CTCGGCGGCGGCGCTCCGGTCAGTACGAAGTACGGCAACTTCGGCTTCGGTTTTTCCAACATGCGGGTCGATTGGCGCGATGTGGAACTACTCAATGAAACGCAGTTCAGCGTCGCCCACGGTGTGACCCTCTTCGAGGATATGCACTCGGCGATCGACGTGGGTTGGAGCGTATCAATGTACAACGTCAAGGCCGGCCAGTCGGTGAACGATGTCGACCCCGGCAGTGCTACCGCCTTTGGCGTGGATTTCGGGATGTTGGTGCAGCTGCACAAACGCACCCGCCTCGGGTTGCAGATCAAGAATCTGAACAATCCGATGATCGGGTTCGATGAAGAAGAGCTGGCGCGCCGGCTGACCGGTGGCATCAGTTACGAGCCCTACGAGGGCGTGATCACGACCTTCGAGATCGAAAACGATCTGTACGAGGACTCCCAGTATCACGGCGGGATCGAGTACCACCTGATCGAGGGCTTTGCCCTGCGTGCCGGTGTGGTGACCAATCCCTCCAAGCTGACGGGTGGCTTCGGCTATACGTTCGATCGCTTCGCGTTGCAGTATGGGTTCTCGACCGGCGGCGGCGTGCTCCCCAGTTCGCACCAGTTCGGCCTGAACTTCGCATGGGGCGGTGAGGCGCAGTGAGAGTGATGTTGAACCATCGCGGGACCGTCATCCCGCGCCGGATTCCCTGGTTGGCATCGACGGCGCTCATCGCGCTGCTGGTGCTGGCGGCGGGGCTCGCGGCGCCGGATTCGGCGGCGCTCGCGCTCGGGCCCCAATCCGACCAACAGGTCGGTGGGCACGGTGATCCGGGCCATTCTGCGACCAAGGTGGATCTGAACAGCGCTCGCCTGGAGACGGTCCTCGCGCTGCCGATTCCCGAAGAGGTCGCTCGGGCGATCGTGGATCATCGCGACTATCTCCGCTACTACGGCAGCATCTACGAGCTGATGGAAGTCGAGGGGATGACGCCCCGGCTTCTGGCGCGGCTCAAGCCGCTGGTCGAGACCCTGCCTCCGGAAGTGGCCGACGCCTCCCTGGCGCGTCTGTCGGCCGGCTATCGTCAGATGCAACGTTACCTGGGCCAGGAAGGGTCGAACGAGGGGCTTGCCGACGAGTACCTCGACAAGATGCGGAACCCGGAAAACGTGAACGAGATGGATCTCTACGACCTGATGTCGTATCAGAACGTCTCTCCGGTCGATGCGACGAATATCCTGAAAGCGCGCAACCGACTGGGCGCCTTCGAGACGGGGCGCCAGCTGCGTCGCTCCGAGGGTTTGCGCTACTGGGCCTATCGAAATCTGCGGGATTTCGTGGTCTACTCCGACCGCGAACTCGAGGATCTGTCCTCGGGCCGCGCGACCGGATACCTGCAGACCCGCTACACCGAAACCCCGTTCTACTCGTTGGATGACGATCTGGGACAGGCCGCGACCGGCCTGCCGCGGGGACACTACCGAGTGGCGGATCAGGACCTGCCCGGTCCCGGTTGGTTCAACAAATTTCGTGTGACCGATGGCAAGGGTGTTTTCGGCGCCCTGACCGCACGCGAATTCGGCGAGAACGACATCTCCGAGACACTGAAGTTCTACTCCGGCGTCAAGGATCTGCGTTTCGGCGATATGCGTTTGAAGGGGCTGTATTTCGGCAACTACCGCGTGGCCTACGGACTGGGTCTGGTGATGGACAACACCGATTACATGCACTTCCGCAAGACGGGCTTCGGCTTCAACAAACGTCTGTTGGGGGTACATGGTGATCTGAGTCGTAGCTCCGAGTTCTCGCTGCGCGGTATCGCGGGCGAAGTTGCCTGGGGCCCCGTCAATTTTTCCGGTTTCCTGTCCAGCGACCGCAAGGACGCGATCATGAACCTGGATGCGGAGGGGAATCCGGTTTCAATCAACCGTTATATCGTCATGAACCCGCGTCCGGATGCCGATTGGCTCCGCAATCGCGAAGTGAACATCGGTTACAACGACACGCCGGAAATGAAGGCAAGTGGTCTGAGACGCGATGCCTTCCAGGAGGATCTCCTGGGCGGCAACGTCAAAGTGCAACTGGCCCCGGGAACCTTCGTGGGACTGACCGGCTACGAGGCTCGATCCAACTACGGTTTCGATCCGACCTTCGATCAGCTGATCATTCCGGACGACATGCACAACCTGGGCGCCCGGGACGCGGAGATCAACAACGCCTACGACAGCATCCAGGGTTCGGATGTCTACAAGTGGCGGCGCGTGATGGGAGCCGAGGCCCAGACGGTCTACGGCAACACATCACTCCAGGGGGAGTACGCGTTCCTCCAGGATCCGCGCAACGATTTCCTGTCGTCGGACAATCCCGACGCCATGGTCATCAATGTCTTCAGCCAGTGGGAGAATCTGCATTTGCTGGCACTGTATCGCGATTACGACGTCGGGTTCGACAATCCGTACTCGCGGGCGTTCAGTAACGACAGTCGCTACGAGATGACGCTGCTCAGTTCGCCCTACTACCTGCAGGACGATCTGTACACCTGGCTCGAGGCGACCACACCGCAGCCCAAGGCCGAACAGGGATTGTATCTGGAGACCCGTTACCGCATCACGCGGCAGTTGGTTCTCAATCAACTCTCGTTCGACCAGTGGAAGCGCAAGGCGGACGGTGCGGACCTGATGCGTTACACGCTGAAGGCCGAGTACCAGCCGATCTTCAACCTGCGTTTCCGCGTACGGCACCGGTACAGCTCGCGCTCGGAGGCGAATCCGACCGACGTACGCACCTACCGTAATTGGGAAACGCGCTGGCAGGTGATCGCCATGCTGAGCAACTACAACCGGCTGGCGTTCACCTATATGTCGAGCAACGTGATGTTCCCACCGCGACCGCGCCTGACCGCGCCGGTCGATCCGGCGGATTTCACCAACGACTTCAACGATGGCAACTATTCGTTGTTGGGCTCGGCCGGCATGCCGGCCAGTGCCTTCGAGGCACGGTACGAGCACAGCTTCACGCCGGGCCTGAAGTTCACGCTGGGATCGGCGATGTACGACGGTTTCATGTGGAATTTCGAGGGGAACGAGTTCGTCCTGCTGGACGGCCAGGGTTTCCGCAATTGGTTCAAGGTCGAAAGCCGTGTTTCCGAACGCATGCTCTTCCAGTTGAAGATCACGCGGGACCACAACATGCCCAGGACGTACGTGGACGCCCGCTCGTTCAAGAACGTCGATTTCGCCAACAATCCCGACGCGACGTACGTGCCCGGAGACGACACACTCGTTCGTCTGCAGATGGACTACACTTTCTGATCCGATAGATCGAGGAGACTGGAGTGATGACCACTAGCAATCAGATTCAGCCGGGCGCCAAGCCGATCGAAATGATCCTGCTGACCGCAGCGCTGTTGCTGGCACTGACCGTGCCGGCCCTTGCCGTTCCGCAGATCATGACCGACTACGGCGACCAGATGGCCTGGCGCAGCGCCGAGATCAATGCCATGGGCGGGACCGGTTCGGCCCTGTACCGCGGCGGCTACTCGGCCCTGTACAATCCCGCCTTCCTGCCGGTCGAGGACAGCGTTCGCCTGGACGGCGGATTCTCTCTCAGCCAGCAGCACGAAGACCGCTTCGTGCCCCTGTTCGATTCCTTCCAGAGCTACGTGTCCGACGCTGCCGTGGCCAGCAATCGTTCGCACTACTGGCAGTCCGGTTTTGCCTTCGCACAGCGGTTGACCACGGAGGGCCGCGCCGCGACCCTCGGCGTATCGCTGACGGACCGCTATCCGTTCCAGTACGATTTCTACGAGGAAGTTCGCAATCCGCAATTCTATCCCATCGAGGATCGCGACATCGTGATCGAGGAACGGGAGATGGAAGTCACCGGTACGTTGCGCAATCTTTCGGTGGGAATGGGCGTGGATTTGCACCCGCTACTGTCGATCGGCGTCGCGGCGAATTACGCCTTCGGTCAGCGTACCGAAGTTACGCGGCTGAGCGACAACTGGAACGAGGACGGCTCGTACCGGATCGAGCAGGAAATGGACCTGGACGGTGTGAATTTCATCGTGGGTCTGAAGAGCGCCCTGAACGAGCGCGTCGAACTGGGCTTCGCCTGGGAGAGCCAGTTGAAGGCCACCGGCAAGACGACCGGCGAAGCGCACTATGCCGATCCGGACAGCAGTTTCGCGACGACCAGCATCGCGTTGGACGACACCTACTTCCGCTATCCCAACCGGTTCCGCGGAGGGCTGACGTTCCTGCCGCGCACCGACCCGCGTACGGTCTTCTCGATCGAGATGGAATACATCCCCTGGCACGAGATGGCCGACAGCCGCTACCCGGGCTATGATAATCCCAGGAATCTGGACGACACGCGGGATGTACGCGTCGGTGTGGAGCACACGTTCTACAACGGGATGCCGGTTCGCTTCGGATTCCGGCATGTGAACAGCTACCTGGACCGCGATACCTCTGCCAGTTTGTTCACTGCCGGTATCGGGGTGCCGTATCGCAACGGCTCGTTCTCCGCGTCGGTGGAGCTGGGTAAGGTCACCAGCGTCCAGGACCATCTCTTTCCCTACGACTCGGATGAGTTCGGGGAAGCATACATCGCCGATCCCCAGGCGCGGGTCGAGGACACGCGTTTCCGGTTGGGTGTCGGCTACCGTCTGAGCTATTGATCCGGTTCCGCCGGGGACCGTTGTCATGCAGGCCGCCGGAGCGGCCGGAAGAGGGAACGAAATGATTTCGCTACGAGGCGCACAAAGCGCCAGGCAAGCGCTGGCGGTGGGGCTGGGTTGCATCGTGTTGCTGCTGGCCGGGGTGGTCAACGCCACCGACAGCAGCCAAGCCGATTCCCGGGACGATGTATTGCGGATCCATGTGCTGTGGACCAACGACGTCCACGGGCACATCGCTCCGGAGCCGGCCCGCTTCATGAATCCGGCCTTCCCGCCTCCGCTCGGTGGTGGCGCGTCTGCGGCGCGATACATCAAGGAAGTGCGTCGCAAGGCAGCCGAATCCGGTGAGGAAGTCATGCTCATCGATGTCGGCGACATCTTCCAGGGAGCGCCGATCGGTTCGAAGACCAAGGGCACCGCGGTCATCGACTACTTCAACTCCATCGGTTACGAGTTTGTCATTCCGGGCAACCACGACTTCGACATGGGCCGGGACAATACCGAACGTCTGGCCCGCATGTCCAATTTCCCGTGGATCGCCTGCAACCTGGTCGAAGAGAGCACCGGAGAGATCGTCGATTGGTGCATACCCTACAAGATGTTCGAGTATCAGGGGGTCAAGGTCGGCGTGATCGGCATCATTACGCCCAGTACGGCGGCGATGTCCTTTCCGGAGAACATTCAGGGCCTGCAATTCCTGGATATGGCGGAGAGCCTGATCAAGTACCGCGATATCGTGCTCAAAGAGGGTGCCGACCTGGTGTTCCTGGCCATTCATGAAGGGCTGCCCTTTGATCCGGAAGAGGGTTGGAAGAACCTGACGGGATCGACCGAATCCGAGACTGCGACCGAGCAGCAGGGGACCTACGGCAGCAACCATTCCTATGGTGGGATGAATCTAATGGAGCTGGTCAACAAGGTTCCGGGAGTCGATATCGCGGTCGGTGGCCATACTCACCGCGGCTACCATCATCCGTGGATCGATCCGATGAACCATACCATGTGCTTCGAAACATTCGGCAATGGCTCGAGCATCGGTCACGTCGTGTTGCT
>JANTGJ010000081.1 GCA_024762975.1 Candidatus Krumholzibacteriia bacterium | reverse complement strand
ACAGGACTCGGCGCGCGAAAAAGCCCCCCGCAGACAGGTCTGCAGGGGGCCATCGATCCGAAAGCGGAAGGCGCTAGTCTTCCTTCTTCTCCTCGTCCCCGGTCTCCTCGACAGGGGCGGCCTCCTCGGTGACCTCGGCCACTTCTTCGGCCACTTCTTCGGTCGCTTCCTCCGGCACGGCCTCGGCGAGGTCCGCGGCCTCCAGCAGGGCAGCCTTCTCTTCGGCCTTCTCTTCGGCTTTCAGGATCCGGCGGGCGCGGGCGCGCTTGGCCGAGTCCTTCACCTTCGGAGCGGCAGTTCCGTCGACCAGCTCGAGGATGGCCAACTCGGCGTTATCACCCTTGCGGTTGCCAAGACGCAGAATGCGCGTGTAACCGCCGGGACGATCCGCATAGCGGGGCCCGATCTCCTCGAACAATTTCTGCAGCACGGCCGGCTCGTTGACCCGACGGGCAGCCTGACGGCGCGAGTGCAAATCACCATTCTTGGCTTTGGTGATCAACTTCTCGGCCACCGAGCGGGCCTCCTTGGCCTTCGGCACCGTCGTCGTGATCCGCTCGTGCTTGAACAGGGCGGTCACCAGGTTCCGGTACAGCGCCTTGCGGTGCGCCGGCGTGCGATTCAGTTTCCGTCCGCTCACATTGTGTCGCATGACTCATCCATCCTTTATCCATCAGCCGGGGCCGCTTCTCGCGACGCCGGGTTTGCGGACCGGTTACTGGCCGGCTTTTTCCCGAACCTTGTCGGCGATCTCCGTGTCGAAGCTCATGCCGAAGTTCAATTCCATGCCCTCGAGGATTTCACCAATCTCGTTCAGGCTCTTGCGTCCGAAGTTGCGGAACTTGAGCATCTCCTGCTCGGACTTGGTGACCAAGTCGAAGAGCGTCTTGATCTGGCCGGACTTCAGGCAGTTGGCCGAACGGACGCTGAGCTCGAGTTCTTCCACGTTACGCGACAGCAGCTCGACCATGCGCTCCTGCTCCTCGTTGACTTCGACTTCCTGGGCGTCGATCGGCGCCTCGTCGAAGTTGATGAAGAGCTGTAGCTGATCCTTGAGGATCTTGGACGAGAAGCCGATCGCGTCCTCGGGCCGCACGGCACCGTTGGTCGTGATGCCGAGGATCAGCTTGTCGTAGTCCGTCCGCTGGCCAACCCGGGTATCCTCGACACGGAAGCTGACCTTCCGCACCGGGGAAAAGTTCGTATCCATGCGGATGACACCGATGACCTCGTCCGAAATCTGGTGGCTTTCCCGGTCCACATAGCCACGACCGGTCTCGATATAGATCTTCGCGCTGAAGTCCGTCGCTTCGGTCAACTCACAGATTACATGGTCCGGATTGGCGACCACCAGCTCGGGGGGACCCGAGATCAAAGCGGCGGTCACGACACCGGGACCGGTTGCCTCGAGGCTCGCCCAGCCCGAAGGCATATCGGACAGCTCGAAGACCACCTGTTTCAGATTCAAAACGATATCGGTCACGTCCTCGAGAACACCGGGCACGGTGCTGAGCTCGTGCTTGACGCCTTCGATCTTCACCGCGGCGACGCCATGACCATGAATCGACGACAGGAGCGTACGCCGAAGCGCATTGCCCAGGGTGTGGCCGAAACCTCGCTCCAAGGGCGAGATTTCCAGCTCGGCAAAGCGGTCCGTCTGTGTCTCACGGACGACCTTCACCCCTTCGGGCATCATCATATTGACCCATTTCATAATCCAAACCATCCCTTCCGCTCGGGTATCACTTACTTCGAGTAGAGCTCCACGATCAGGTTTTCCTGGATCGGGATGGGCAGATCACTCAACTGGGGCTCGACCAGCAGACGGCCTTCGAGCTTCTTGTCATCGGCTTCCACGAACGGGAGCCGGTCGCGCTTCGCATTGTCCTTCACCGACTCGACGATCTGCGGAATGTTGTGGCTCTTGGTCCGGATGGCAACGGTCTCGCCAACCTTCACCTGACGACTCGGGATGTCGCAGACGATCCCATCCACCACCACATGCTGGTGACGAATGAGCTGGCGGGCCGAGGACCGCGACGGGGCAAACCCGAGGCGAAACAACACGCTGTCCAGACGCTTCTCAAGGATCGTAAACAGGTTCTCGCCGGTGGCGCCCGTCTGACGATTCGCTTCCGCGAAGTACAGACGGAACTGCTTCTCCAGCACGCCATAGATTGCACGGACCTTCTGCTTCTCACGAAGCTGAAGTTTGTAGTCCGAGGGTTTACGCCCGCGGCGACGGCCATGCTCGCCCGGCCCGTACGGGCGGCGATCCATGGCGCAGCTGCTGCTGTGGCAGCGCTCGCCCTTGAGATAGAGCTTCATCCCCTCACGACGGCAAAGCTTGCACTTCGCCTCGGTATACCTGGCCATTGATGGAACCTCCTGCGCGGCGGGGATCTCAATCCGGGACGCGCGTGTTATTAATTACAGCCGACGGCGCTTCGTAGGCCGGCAGCCATTGTGCGGGATCGCGGTACAGTCCTTGATCCGGGTGACCTCGAGTCCTTCGGCCTTGAGGCTGCGAACGGCAGCTTCCCGACCGGAACCCGGGCCCTTGACCCAGACTTCCACCTTCTTCATCCCGCCCTGGAGCACTTCCTGGGCGCAGAACCGAGCTGCCAGCTGGGCGGCAAAAGCGGTGCTCTTGCGGCTGCCCTTGTAACGTCCCTGGTGTCCGCCGGACGACCAGGTAATGACGTTGCCCTGCAGGTCGGTCATGGTGATGAGGGTGTTGTTGAAGCTCGATTTCACGTGAGCCACGCCCACGGAATCCAGCTTCTTCTTCTTGGACTTGCGCGCCTTGCCCTGTTTGTCCTTGGCAGTCGCCACTTCAAACCTCCTGGAAGATCACCGAAAAACGGTTCTTCCTACTTCTTCTTGCCGCCCGGGCGGCTCTTCGGCCCCTTTCGGGTCCGCGCGTTGTTCTTGGTGTTCTGGCCACGGCAAGGCAGCTTGCGCCTATGCCTGAGACCCCGGTAACATCCGATGTCCATCAGACGCTGGATGTTCATTGCGTTTTCGGTACGCAAGGTACCTTCCACACGATATTCCTTGTCGAGGATACCGATGATCGAGCGCGTCTGCTCTTCGGTCAGATCCCGGGTCTTCACCTCGGGATCGATCTTGGCCTTGACGCAGATCTCTTCGGCCCGGTAATCGCCAATGCCGTAAATATACGTCAGCGAGGTCCCGATCCTCTTGTTGTTAGGAATATCCACACCGGCAATGCGTGCCACTATGGCTCCTTTCTTCCTGTTCCATCCTTCATCACGGCCGAAAACCTGAAAACGGTCCGCTGAAGAACGCTCTCGAATTAACCCTGACGCTGCTTGTGGCGTCGATTGATGCAGATGACCCGCACCACGCCCTTGCGCCGAATGACCTTGCACTTGGGGCAGATCTTTTTGACCGAGCTACGAACCTTCATGTCGCCTCCTGGCCGGCGCCGCTTCCGAAGCGACGTACGGCCGTCTCCATCCTACTTGTACCGATAGGTGATGCGGCCCCGCGTCAGATCGTACGGGGACAACTCGACGGTCACCTTATCGCCGGGCAGGATACGAATGAAATGCATGCGCATCTTCCCCGAAACGTGAGCCAGCACGACGTGCTGGTTTTCCAACTCGACCCGGAACATGGCGTTGGGCAAGGCCTCGACAACCGTCCCCTCTACGCTGATTCCTTCTTCCTTCGCCATCTTCTCCGCCTTTCAGGCTGAACTCGCTGGGCGACTACGATTCCTGTCGCTTCGCCCTCAGCTCGGCGATCCCCGACTCACGTCGGGTCAGCACCCGGGGGCCGTCCGCCAGAACCGCAACCGTGTGCTCGAAATGCGCGGACAGGCTGCGATCGGCCGTCAGCACCGTCCACTGGTCGCGGGCCGTGACCACGCGTTTGGTTCCGACGTTGATCATCGGCTCGATTGCCACGACCAAGCCTTCCTCCATCACGGGATCGGGCATGGTATAGCACCGAAAATTCGGCACCTGCGGATCCTCGTGCAGCGCGCGGCCGATGCCGTGGCCAACCAGGGTCTCGACGACAGCGTACCCGTTCTTGCTGGCGTGGTTTTCCACGGCAGTGCCGATCACGGACAATCGCTTCCCAACCTCAATCGCGCCAATGGCCCGTTCCAGACATTCCTCGGTCACGGCCAACAGACGTGCCGCCTCGGGGCCGACTTCACCGACGGGCAGCGTTTCCGCGCTGTCGGCGTGCCAGTCATCCTTGATCAGGCCAATATCGATACCGACGATCTGGCCCTCTTGCAAGGCCTGGTCGTTGGGGATTCCATGAACCACCTGTTCGTCGACCGAAATGCACGCAGAAGCGGGAAAACCGTGGTATCCCTTGAAGGAGGGAATACATCCGGCATCCCGGATCAGCGATTCGATCTTCTGGTCCAACTCGAGCGTCGTTGCGCCGGGGCGAACCAGCGGGCGGATCTCACGAAAGACAGAAGCCAAAATCTCGGCGCTGACCTGCATTTTGTCAACCTGATCGGCCGACTTCAACTGGATCTGTTGTTTACTCCAGGACACTCCGGATCCTTTGCGATACTTCGTCCGGAGTACCGAGGCCGTCGATTTCCGACAGCGGGTACTTGTCTTCCAGCAGCCAGGCCGCCGGCAGCGTCTTCTTGCGGAAGACTTCCAGCCGGTGCCGGATCGTCTCCTCTTTGTCGTCCGCCCGCTGATACAGGGCGGGCTTGGACCGCTCCGCATCCTGCGCACAACCGCAGAACGGGCAGAACACGGGCTTGACCGAACCGAAACCAGTGAGGTTCATCGTTTCGTTGCAAACACGGCAGGTGATCCGACCCTCGAGGCGGCGAACGATCTCCTTCGCCGGAGCGTCCAGCACCAACACATGATCCACGGTCTGACCCAACTCGGCCAGCAACTCGATCAGCGCCGAAGCCTGGAAAGCCGTACGCGGGAAGCCGTCGAGCAGCCACCCACCCAGCGCGTCTTCCCGGGACAGGCGCTCACGAATCAGTTCCATCATGAGCTCGTCCGAAACGAGATCACCCGCGGTCATGATATCGTAGACCTTCTTGCCCAACTCCGAACCGCTACGGACCGACATCCGCAGGATATCGCCCGTCGAGATATGGACTACCCCCACGGCCTGGACGATACCATGCGACTGCGTACCTTTACCGACACCCGGAGGCCCCATGATGACGATATTCATCCTGCTACCTCCGAGCCCGCATACGGCCCTTGCTCATGAATCCATCATAATGGCGCATGACCAGGTGGGACTCGATCTGCTGCAGGGTATCCAGTGCCACACCCACGACGATCAGCAACCCCGTACCTCCGAAGTAGAACGGCACGTTCAGCAGATTGATCATCAGGTCCGGCAAAACCGCAATGACGGCCAGGAACACGGCTCCCGGCAGTGTCACCCGGGTCAGCACACGGTCAATATACTCGGCGGTCTTCTTGCCCGGACGTACGCCCGGAATGAAGCCGCTGTTCTTCTTCATGTTGTCCGCCAGGTCGACCGGGTTCAGGATCACCGCGGTATAGAAATAGGCGAACAGGATAATCAGCGCGGAATAGACCAGCACGTAGACCGGGTGGGGCGGCCGGAACAGCATGCTCAACGTCGTGAAGAACGAGCTCTCGGGGAAGATCGCTCCCAGAGTTCCGGGGAACATGATGATCGACTGCGCAAAGATAATGGGAATAACGCCGGCCGTATTGACCTTCAACGGGATATGCGTATTCGCACCCCCGTAGACGCGACGTCCCACGATCTTCTTCGCGTACTGCACCGGAATTTTCCGTTGTCCCTGCGTGATCGCGATAATCCCGGCGATGACCGCCAGCATGAAGACACCGATCAGCACCGCCTTGACGATGTGCATATCGCCACTGGCCAGCATCTGACCCGTATTCAGGATATCCGCCGGGTAGCGTGCCACGATACCGATGAAAATAATCAGCGAAATCCCGTTGCCGATGCCGCGTTCGGTGATCTGCTCACCCAGCCACATCACGAAGACGGTACCGGCCGTCAGCGTAAGCGCGGTCAGCAGCTTGAAGGCCAGACCGGGGGCAGCCACGATACCACCAGGCATCGCTTCGAGTCCGGCAGCCATCGAAAAGGACTGAACCAGAGCCAGACCCACCGTACCGAATCGAGTGTACTGTGTGATCTTCTTCCGGCCTTCCTCACCCTCCTTGGCCAACTTCTCGAAGTACGGCACCACCGCCTGGAGCAGCTGAAGGATAATCGAGGCGCTGATGTAGGGCATGATGCCGAGCGCGAAAATCGTCGCGTTCCGCAAATTGCCGCCCGAGAACATGTCATACAGGCCCATCAACGATCCCGATTGTGCATCGAAGAACGCCTGCAAGGCCGCCCGGTTGATCCCCGGGGTCGGAATATGTCCACCCAGTCGGTAGACCAGGAGGATGAGTCCCGTGAACAGAAGCCTGCGCTTCAACTCGGGAATGCGGAACATACTTTGGTAGCTGCCAGCGATATTCACAGCAGTGTTTCCTTTGGCTGTAGGTGGATCCGTGCCCGAATCAACCGGCGATGGTGACCGTACCGCCGGCCGCCTCGACCGCCTCGACGGCCGACTTGCTGGCCTTTGCCACCTCGATCTGGAACGCCTTCGTTACCGAGCCGCGGCCCAGCAGTTTCACGGGACGATCAGCGTATTTGACCAGTCCGGCGGACTTCAGAGTTTCTCCGTCCACCTTGCCGCCATCCATACGGGCTTCCAGGTCATCCAGGTTCACGAGCTGGAACACCTTCTTGAAGATGTTCGTGAATCCGCGCTTGGGCAGCCGGCGGTTCAGGGGCATCTGGCCACCCTCGAACCAGGGCGGGATTCCGCCTCCGGAACGGGCCTTCTGTCCCTTGTGCCCACGGCCACCGGTCTTGCCGGTGCCGGAGCCCGGGCCGCGGCCACGCCGCTTCTTGTCCCGGTTCGCGCCCTTGGGCGCGCCGATATTATTCAGCTTGAGCATGTCTACTTCACCTCTTCCACGGTGACGAGATGGCGAACCTTGAACACCATCCCGCGGATCGCGGGAGTATCGTTATGGACGACCGAAGTCTGGTTGCGCTTGAGGCCCAGGGACTCGATGACCCGACGGTGCTTCTGCGGCCGCCCGATCACGCTGCGCACCTGCGTAATCTTCAGCTTACTCATTGTCCTGCGGCTCCTTTACTTCATCAGCGGCAGGGGCCTCGACCTCGGCAGGAGTTTCGACCGGAGCCTCGGCAGGCTTCTCGGCCTGCTTCTCCAGACCCAGAACCTCGCGTACGGTCAGGCCGCGCTTGGCCGCGATTTCCTCGACCGAGCGCAACTGCTTGATTCCCTCGATCGTGGCCTTGACCACGTTGTTCGGGTTCCGCGAGCCAAGCTGCTTGGTCAAAATGTTCTTCACGCCGGCCGCCTCGAGGATCGCGCGCACACCACCGGCCGCGATAACTCCGGTACCCGGCGAGGCCGGCTTGAGCAGCACGCGGCTGGCGCCGAAGCGTCCGATCACCTGGAAGGGAATCGTGTCGTTCAGCATCGGCACGGTCATCTGCACGGCGCGAGCGGCTTCGCCGCCCTTGCGGATGGCATCGGCGATTTCATTCGCCTTGCCCATGGCCACACCGACCCTGCCCTTGCCGTCGCCGACAGTGACGATGGCGCTGAAGCTGAAGCGACGACCACCCTTGACCACCTTGGCCACACGGTTGATGTTGATCACGTTCTCATGGAGACCGTCACCCTTGTCGTCATCTCGACCTCGGCGCGGTCCGCCAGGTCCACGACTGCGTCCACCGGGTCCACCAGGACCGCGACCACCCGGTCCGCCAGGTCCACGACCGCGTCCACCAGGGCCACCAGGGCCACCGCCGGGCCTTTGATTGTTGGAAAAATCCGCCATCTGAATCCTGCTCCTGTCATCCTCGCCGGCACCAGCCGGCGAATTACCGACCTAGACCTTGATTCCGCCGTCTCTCAGCCCGCGGGCCAGAGCGGCGATACGCCCGTGATAGAGATAGCCGCTCCGGTCAAAGACCATCGCTTCAATCCCCTTCTCCTTGGCCATTTCAGCAATGGTACGGCCAACCGTGTAGGCCACCGCACACTTGCCGGTAACGCCTTCGGGGACCTCGACGCTCGCTGCCTTGTGACCATTGGTGGCCAACAGGGTACTGCTCTCGTCGTCATTGATCACCTGGGCGTAGATGTTCCTGTGGCTACGGGTAATGGAAACCCGGGGCCGCTCAGCAGTACCGAACAGCTTCTTGCGGACGCTTACCTTGCGCCGCAGTCGGGCCCGCCGCCGTTGCTTGATTGCGTTGCTCATATCAAGTCACCTTCTACTTGCCAGCGGCCTTGCCGGCCTTCCGGACGATGTACTCGCCTTCGTAACGGATTCCCTTGCCCTTGTAGGGCTCCGGCTTCCGGTACGAGCGGATCTCGGCGGCCACCTGGCCGACGCGCTGTTTATCAATTCCCGAGACCTCGATCACGGTCTTTTCCGGGCAGGCAATCGTGATATCCTCGGGAATGGGATATTCCACGGGGTGACTGAACTGCAACTGCAGGTCCAGCACCTTGCCCTTGACCTCGGCGCGGTACCCCACGCCCACGATCTCCAGCTTCTTCTTGAAGCCTTCGGTCACGCCCTTGACCTGATTGGCCACCAGAGCCCGCACCAGGCCGTGCTTGGCCCGCATGCTTTTGCTCTCGTCGGGCGGTGCGATGGTCAGGAACCCGTCCTTTTCCTCGTACGTGAGGCCGGCCGGAACGTGCTGACGATGCTCACCCTTGGGGCCCTTGACCACCGAGACGTTTCCGTCAATTTTGACGGTAACGCCCGCTGGAATCGGGATCGGGCTTTTTCCAATGCGCGACATTACTGTTTCCTCCGCGATGATCGACCCTGCAGGTTTTCCTTACGGGCCGAGTAATCCGCCTCGATCGGCGGTATCTACCAGACTTCGCAGAGCACTTCGCCGCCGATGCCACGCATCCGGCACTGGTGCCCTGTCAGAATTCCCTGGTTGGTCGACAGAATCGAGATTCCGTATCCGCCACACACCTTGGGAATATTGTCCTTGCCCGCGAAGATTCGACGGCCGGGTCGGCTGACACGCTCAATACCCTCGATCACGCCGGTGGACTTGCCGTCCCGCACGTAATACTTCAGGAAAAGGCGCAGCACACCCTGCGTATTTTCGTCGATCTCTTCGAACTTCTGGATGTAGCCCTGCTTTACCAGCAGTTCAGCCACGTCCCGCTTCAGGTTCGAAGCGGGTACCTCCACTCTCCGGTGTCCCGCCTGGATGGCGTTCCGGATCCGTGTCAGCATATCCGCGATGGGATCGGTCATGCTCATTGCTCTAGCTCCTGGTTCGCTCTACCAGCTGGACTTGGTCACGCCCGGGATGTCACCGTTCAGCGCGAGTTCCCTGAAACAGATGCGGCAAATGCCGAATCTCCGGATGTACCCACGGGGCCGGCCGCATCGGCGACACCGGTTGTAAGCCCGGACCTTAAACTTGGGCTTCCTCTGGGCCTTGGCGATCAAAGACTTCCTGGCCACTACTTACTCCTTCTTAACGCCGGAACGGCATTCCCAGCAGGCGCAGCAGTTCGCGCCCTTCCTCATCGTTCTTGGCGGTGGTGACGATCGTGACGTTCATGCCACGCGCCTCGTCGACCTTGTCATATTCGATCTCCGGGAAAATCAACTGGTCCTTCAGGCCCAGCGTATAATCCCCCTGGCCGCTCAGCCGAGTCGGCACCCCGCGGAAATCCCGAATCCGGGGCAACGCGACGTTGATGAAACGGTCCAGGAACTCCCACATCCGCTCCTCGCGCAACGTGACGCGGGCGCCGATATCCATGCCCTCACGCAACTTGAAGTTCGAGATGCTCTTGCGCGCCTTCGTCGTAACAGCCTTCTGACCGGTGATGGTCTCCAGCTCGGCGACGGCGTACTCCAGAATTTTCGGGTTCGTGGGCGCTTTGCCCAGACCCATGTTGATCACGACCTTGGTGGGCTTCGGGATCTGCATCGAGCTGGAGAATTCGAACTTCTCCTGCAGCGATCCCGCCACTTCGGCTTCGTACTTTTCCCTCAGTCGAGGTTTCGTGGCAGCCATTGCGATTCCTCCCGCGGCCCGCTAGTCGTTCAGCATCTCGCCGCTTTTCCTGCTCACGCGAGCGCGGCTGCCGTCCGAAAGTTGATCCTTACCGATGCGAGTCTGTTTTCCCGTATTCGGGCAGACCAGCATGACATTCGAGGCATTGATCGGGCCTTCCTTTTCGATGATCCCGCCCTGGGGAACATCCGTGCTGGCCCGCGTGTGACGCTTGATCAGATTGACCTTTTCCACGATCACTCGATTCTCGGAGGGAAAGACCTTCAGGATCTTGCCTTCCTTGCCGCGATCGTTGCCCGCCACGACACGGACCAGGTCACCCTTCTTGATTCTCATTACAGGACCTCCGGCGCGAGCGAGACGATCTTCATGAACCTCTTCTCGCGCAGTTCCCGTGCTACCGGGCCAAAGATGCGGGTCCCGACCGGTTCCTGGCTATCCTCCTGGAGGACCACCGCAGCGTTGTCGCTGAACCGGATGTGGGAACCGTCAGCCCGGCCGATCTCTTTCTTGGTGCGAACAATGACGCACTTGATGACCTGGCTCTTCTTGACATTACCGTTCGGGATCGCCGATTTCACGGCGGCGACGATGACATCGCCGACCCGAGCGTAACGGCGGCGCGTGCCGCCCAGCACGCGGATGCACTCGGCCGTCTTGGCGCCGGAGTTGTCCGCGATCGTCAGTCTCGTAGTTTCCTGAATCATTTCACCATTCCTCCGGGCTTATTTGGCCCGTTCCAGAATCTCCGCAACCCGCCAGCGCTTGGTCTTGGAAAGGGGACGGGTGGCCATGACCTTCACGACATCTCCCACCTTGCACTCGTTCTCACCATCGTGGGCTACGAGCTTGGCGGAGCGGGTGATGATCCGCTTGTACAAGGGATGAGGAAAGCGGCGGCTGATCTTGACCACCACGGTCTGGTCCATCTTGTCGGAGACGACTTCCCCAATCCGGACCGCCCTCAGGTTTCGTTCGGTGTTACCCATCTTATCCTTCTCCTTGGCGCGGCCATTGCCGTGCCGAGCTTCCGCTACTGAGCGGCTCTCTTCTCGGTGATGACCGACTTGATCACCGCAACCTCGCGGCGCGCCTGGCGCACCTGCAGCGGATTATCCAACTGACGCATGTTGAGCTGGATCTTCATGTTCATCAGCTCTTCGGACTTCTCCCGCTCGAGGCTCTCGAGCTCCTCGACGGGCAGTTCACGCAATTCGTGAGCTTTCTTCATGACTATTCTCCCAACCGGCTGACGACACGGGTCTTGAACGGGAGCTTTGCGGCACCGAGGCGCAATGCCTCTTTGGCCAGCTCCGGCGTGACGCCGTTGATCTCGAACAAGATGCGACCAGGCTTGACGACAGCGACCCAGTACTCCGGAGCGCCCTTGCCCTTGCCCATTCGGGTCTCGGCCGGCTTCATGGTGATCGGCTTGTCCGGGAAGACCCGGATCCAGACCTGCCCCATACGCTTCATGCGGCGGGTGATGGCGACACGGGTGGCTTCGAGCTGACGACTGGAAATCCAGCCGCAGTCCTGGGCCTGCAGACCGTAGTCACCGAAGGCAATCGTTCCACCGCGACGGGCGATTCCCCGACGCTTGCCCTTGAACGTTTTCCTGTGCTTGGTGCGCTTCGGCATCAACATGGTATCGTCGTCCTCTTCATTCGAGCCGGCCGTTCGCCGTGCTCCATTGCTCGATCGCTAGATTGTCCCGAGAAGGTCCGAAATTTTCCCGGACCGACATCCGACCCCGAGGCCGGACTAGGCGCGCTGCTCAACGACCTGCTTGCGCAGCTGCTGCTTGAAATCGCTCGGGAAGATCTCTCCCTTGCAGATCCACACCTTCACGCCGATGGCACCGTACTGCGTGCGCGCCGTGGCAACGCCGTAGTCGATGTCGGCGCGGAGCGTATGCAGGGGCACACTTCCATCGTGATAGGTCTCGACGCGGGCCATCTCAGCGCCGCCCAATCGCCCGGCGCAACGGATCTTGATGCCCTTGGCACCCATCCGCATCGCCGTCGCGATGGACTTTTTCATTGCGCGGCGGAAAGCGACGCGACCCTCGAGCTGTGCGGCAATGTGGTCAGCGACCAACGGCGCGCTCAGTTCGGGCTTCTTGACCTCTTCCACGTCCAGTTTGACGTTCTTGCCGATCATCTTCTGCAGCTCGGCACGCAACTGGTCCGCCTTGGTACCCTTCTTGCCGATCACGACGCCGGGGCGACTGGTGGCGATAATGATCGTCACCTTCTCGCGGAAGCGCTTGATTTTGACCGACTCGACACCGGCGTTGCCCACGCGAGCCATGACGTACTTGCGCAGCAGCAGATCCTCGTTCAACCAATCCGCAAAATGCTTCTCGGTGAACCAGGAAGAGTTCCAGTCCTTCACGATTCCCAGCCGGAATCCGATCGGATGTGTCTTCTGACCCATGGTCTTCCTTCCTTAGAGCTCGGTCCCGACCGTCACGTTGATGTGGCTGGTCCGCTTGTTGATGCGGAACGCCCGGCCCTGGGCCCGCGGACGGATTCTTTTCAGCGTCGGACCTTCGTCGATCCGGATCTCCTTGATGAAGATCTCGGTGTCGGCCTTCCGACGGTCGTCATCGTCCCGATTCCGGACATTGGCAGTAGCCGAAAGGACCGCCTTGCGCAGAATGGGTGACGCCTTCTTCGGCGTCAGGGCCAGAATGGCCAACGCCTCTTCGATGTTCTTGCCTCGAATCAGATCCGCGACCAGCCGGGCCTTACGCGGGGAAACTCGAGTGAAACGGGAGACGGCACGTGCCTCCATCGCTACAACCTCCGGTTACTTCTTGCTCGTGTGGCCCCGGTAGGTCCGCGTCGGAGCGAACTCACCCAGCTTGTGGCCGACCATGTTTTCCTGGATGTACACCGGCACGAATTGACGCCCGTTGTGCACGGCGATCGTATGACCGAGGAACTCGGGGACGATCGTGGAACGGCGGGACCAGGTCTTCAGGACCCGCTTCTCGTTCTTGCTATTCATGCCCTCGACCTTGGCCAGGAGGGATTCCTCGACAAAGGGTCCCTTCTTGATTGATCTAGCCATGTCTTCTACTTCCTCCGTAACAGCCGGCGCGACTCAACGCACCGTACCCAGCGGGTTGACTACTTCTTGTTCTTGCGCCGACGCACGATAAACTTGTCCGAAGGCTGCTTGCGACGGGTCTTGAATCCCTTGGTCGGAACACCCCACGGACTGACCGGATGGCGGCCACCACTGGTCCGGCCCTCGCCGCCACCATGCGGGTGATCGACCGGGTTCATGGCCACGCCGCGCACCTTGGGCCGGCGGCCCAACCAACGAGTACGCCCGGCCTTGCCACTGACGATGTTCTCGTGCTCGGAATTTCCGACCTCGCCAATCGTTGCGTAGCAACGCCGATGCACCATGCGCACCTCGCCACTCGGCAGGCGGAGGGTAACGTAGTCCCCCTCCTTGGCCATGACCTGGGCGAAGGAGCCGGCGGAGCGAGCCATCTGGCCGCCCTTGCCGATCGTCAACTCGATGTTGTGGACCAGCGTACCGAGGGGGATATTCTCCAACGGCAGCGCATTGCCCGGATTGAACGGTGCCTTCGGTCCGGCCAGGATCGAATCACCCACCTGCACGCCCTTGGGCCACAGGATGTAACGCTTCTCACCGTCGATATAGTGCAACAGACAGATCCGCGCGCTGCGATTCGGATCGTATTCGACGCTGAATACCTTTGCCGGCACATCATGCTTGGTCCGCTTGAAATCGATCTTGCGGTAACGACGCTTGTGTCCACCACCACGATGCCGCACGGTGATCCGGCCGTTGTTGTTCCGGCCACCCTTCTTATGCAGCGGCTCGAGCAACGACTTTTCCGGCGTGCTGCGAGTCACCTCACTGAAATCCGCCACGGTACGAAACCGCTGTGTCGGAGTCACGGGCTTGAGTTTTCTGATTGCCATTCTGCCAACTCCCCTGCTCGGCCGCATTCTTGTTCGCGACCTGGGCGTCTGGGTGTTCGATTTTCGCAGCCGGTACTCTCTGAAATCCTCAGGGGCCGGCTATACTTCGGGACTGAACGTTCGATCTTCTCGTGCTAGACGATGTTGAACAGATCGATCGTATCGCCCTGGGCCAGCGTCACGACGGCCTTCTTCCAGTCCGCGCGTTTGCCGGAAAAGCGCCCCATGCGCTTGATCTTACCCCGGTAATTCATGGTCCGCACCTGGGTGACCTTCACCCCGAAGAAGTGCTCCACGGACTGCCGGATTTCGTGCTTGTTCGCATCGGGAGAGACTTCGAAGATGTACTGGTTGTACTTCTCCCGCATGTACCCACCCTGCTCGGTAATCAGGGGGCGCTTGATGACTTTGCTCAGGTCCTTCATGAGCCGAACACCTCCATGGCACCGCTGAGGGCCTTCTCGGTAAACACGAGGTTGTCGGCCCAGAGAATGGTGTAGGCATTCAGCTCGTTGGAGCGAAGTACCCGCACCCCCCTCAGGTTCCGAGCGGACCTGTACATCACATCGCCCTGGGGAGGCAGCACCAGCAAGGTGTGGCGCCCCTCGAGCGGCATCGCTCCAAAGATCTTGGCCATGGCCCGGGTCTGGGGCTTGTCCATCTCCAGGTCCTCGATCACGTTCACCCGATCGCTGTTCGCGCGATCGGACAAAGCGCTCTTGAGTGCCAGGCGTTTGATCTTCTGGGGCAATGTATAGGAATAGTCACGCGGATGAGGGCCGAAGGCGATACCGCCACCAACCCTCGAAGGACTGGCGACCGAACCCATGCGGGCGCGACCGGTACCCTTCTGGCGGAACATCTTGGCCGAGGTGGCGACCACTTCGGCGCGCGTCTTCGTATCGTGCGTACCCTGGCGCTGGTTGGCCAGATAATTACGCACGGCCTCGTAGAGCGCCTGCTTGTGGACCGGTTGCTCGAAGAGCGCGGCGGGCAGTTCCACCGTTCCCTTGGCCTCTCCGGCACCACTGTAAAGATTCGCCTTTGCCATTTGATTCAACCTCTTGTCTACCGGCTCGGCCGAATGGTGACGATCCCGTTCTTATGGCCGGGCACGCTGCCCTTGACCAGGATCAGGTTCCGCTCGGTGTCGACCGAGACCACCGTCAGGTTCTTCTTGGTCTCCTGCTTGTTGCCGTACTGGCCCGGCATGGCCTTGCCCTTCACCACACGGCCGGGGAAGGTGTGCATACCGATCGAGCCGGAAGCGCGCACATTCTTCGAACCATGTCCATCCGGTCCACGGTGGTGTCCGTGGCGCTTGATGTTGCCGGAAAATCCGCGGCCCTTCGTGATCCCCGTCACATCGACCAGGGACAGTTCACCGAGTACCGAAAGGTCGACAGCGTCACCCAGCTTGAGCTCGGGTTCGCCTTCCATCCGGTATTCAACCAGGGTTCGCAGAGGGTCGGTGCCGGCCTTGCGGAAGTGCCCCTGCATCGGCAGTGGCGTATTCTTGGCCTTTTTGGCGCCGAAACCAATCTGGACGGCATTGTAGCCGTCGACATTTTCGGTCTTGACCTGGGTTACCACACAGGGCCCCGCCTCGATGACGGTCACGGGCACACTGCGCCCATCCTCCTGGAAGGTCCGGGTCATTCCGATCTTCTTGCCGATCAGTCCGATCATCTTTGTTGCTCCCTTACTACCGATCCACGCAGTGGAATCAGACCTTGATCTCGACGTCCACGCTGGCCGGGAGGGTTAGCTTTTTGAGGAATTCCGTCGTCTGCGGAGTCGAATTCTCGATCTCGATCAACCGCTTGTGGATCCTCGTTTCAAATTGCTCCCGAGACTTCTTGTCGACGTGCGGGGAGCGCAGAACCGTGTAGATCGATTTCCGGGTCGGCAGGGGAATCGGCCCCCGAACCAGAGCGCCGGTTTTCAGCGCCGTCTGGACGATGACCTCGGCCGATCGATCCAACACCGCGGACTCGTAAGCCCTCAACCTGATCTTGATTTTCTGTCGAGCCACGTTTTCTCCTTCGCGACGGCTACTCCAGCGTCATTTTCCGGCTCGACCTTTCGATCGACCCGGCGAATGCCTGCTCGCCCCTCGCCTCGCCCCCATGGGGCATTCCATTCGTGCTGTCCAACCCGGGGCGGCCGGCGTGAAAGCCTGAGCCGCCCCTTCGAGATTTCCTACTCGTGGATCTTGGCCACGACGCCGGCGCCGACCGTGCGGCCGCCCTCGCGGATCGCGAACCGAAGACCCTCTTCCATCGCGATCGGCGTGATC
>JANTGJ010000080.1 GCA_024762975.1 Candidatus Krumholzibacteriia bacterium | reverse complement strand
GCTTCACTCGAGACGCACCCGCATCTCCCACGAACCGGTTCCTGAAAACATCCGGGAAGACCTCAGCTTTCTCGAAGCCCAGATCCCGAATCTCTCCGATGCGCCCACCCCCGACGACGACGGCCCGCAAATCATGGCCTTCATCCAAGCCCCCAACCTCGGCCGCCAACTGGTCCACAACCTCCTCGACCAACTCCAGGCCATCGTCCACGACGATGAAGCCTCGACGAAGGACACCCAATCCCTGACCCGCATCCCGGCCACCGATTACATCCCCATCGAGATCAACATCCCTCATCCCACCGATACCGCGACGCGCGATCGCTTGCGTTTCATCGCGGTCAGTCTCCACCGACTCCTAGCTCAGGAGGATCCATCATGATCCAGATTCGCCACGAAAATCTTCGTTTCAGTTTTCCCGAGATCCACGAAGACGCCGTCTTCGATATCGACTTCCAACGCACGCTGCGCATCCCCGACGACGACACCGTGCACTCGTTGCCGCCGGGACTCGGCCGTTTTCCGCTGCGCAACATCGACCGCTTCCCGAAGACCGCGCCGGCGGCCTGGCTCGAGCGCGGCGGCGCCATGCTGCCCATGTTCCAGAGCGAGGCGTTGTGGCTGAACTTCCATGCGCACGCCGGCTACCCCTGCCTGGTGATGATCGCCGCGGGCGGCATCAACGCCGTCACCGGCGAGACGCACACCGGCAAGCCATTCCCAGATCCGCAGAACTACATCGTCGCGCCGACCCAACCCTGGCTCGACGGCTACTGCGTTTCGAAGGGGGAGATCCGCCAGTTCGTCGCCGCGCCGCTGGGCAAGGGCTACACCGCCGAGGAGCAGCTCACCGGGGATGCGAAGCACGGTGGGCTGCAGTTCACTGTGGTGCCGATGAAAGCCAGGGAGTGGGAGAAGATTTGCTCGCGCCGACGTGAGCGCGACGGCATGGAGTCGGTACTGATGAAGTGCTACGTCAGCGGACCGGAGATGGGTCTCGCCGCCGGCGGCCGCATGCGTCAGCACATCTACGATGACGAATATGGATTCGACAAATGGGACTTCGGCGCCGCCAGTCACTGTTTCCTGCACATCGCCAACTCGTTGTCCTGGCGCGCGATCACGGGCGAGGCGCCACCCACGATGCCGCCCACGGCTCAACAGTATACTGAATACGGGCTACCCTGGTTCACCTGGTACGACGGGGACCGGGCCGCGCTCGACGGCGCGCAGAAGCTGGCCGGACTGAAGAGTACCGCCCAGCTGGACGCCGAGAATTCGGAGAAGCTCCTGCCCGAAAACGAGCCCGTCGGACCGGTCACTCCGGTTCATCTGAAGGATGATCGGGTGCGTGAGTCGCAACTCTAGATCGACCACCGCCGCCGGGTCGATCGAGTTCGGCCCGGCGGTTGATCACCCCGGGAAGCCCGACTCCCTGGTGCGCAATTCCGCTCGATCATTCATGGTTCAGCTCTTTCCCAGTCCAATCGATCTCCGGCTATGCCTGAGCGGTCCCTTCTTCGCGCCGCAGCACCTCGCCAATCACGCGTCGCACATCGTCGACGGCATACGGCTTGGCCAGACAGGCACAGAAGCCGTAGTCGCGGAATTTCGCCATCACCGGGTCATCGCTGTAGCCGCTGCTGACGATCACGCGAGCGGCAGGATCCGTTTCCAGGATCCGGGCGACGGCCTCCTTGCCGCCCATGCCGCCGGGAATGGTCAGATCCATCAGAACACAGTCGAAGGGCCGACCCGCGGCACGGGCGCGGGTGTAGAACTCGATTGCCAGCGCACCGTCTTCCGCCTCGACCACGTCGCAACCCAGGCTTTCGATCACCGAGGAGGCGAATTCACGAACCAACTCGTCGTCATCGACGACCAGGATACGTGCGGTTCTCGCCGACGATGGGTCCGTCTCGGATTGCGCGGGATTCCGCAGTATCTCCTCGCCGGCTACCGGCAGCAACAATCGCAGGCTCGCACCGGACGACTCCGCCGATTCCCGGGTACGCTCATCGCCCAGGGCGTCGCGGTCGATCACTTCCAGCAAACCATGGTGATCCGCGACGATCGAAAAGGCCGTGGCCAGCCCCAGGCCCTTGCCCTCGCTGCGCGTCGTGAAGAACGGGTCGAAGATGTGGTCGGCCGCCGACTCGCTGATGCCCGGGCCCTGATCCGAAACCACGGCTTCGACATATTCGCCGGGTTCCAACACCTCCGGCATCGCCGAGGTCCAGCGAAAGCGCCGCACCCGGGCGGTGATCACTCCGCCGTCCGGCATCGCCTGGGCGGCGTTCAGCAGCAGGTTCTGGAAGACCTGACCCAGGTGTCCGCTGCTGCCGGCCACCGGAGGCAGTGCGGCCTCGGCTTCCAGTTGCAATCGGCAGTTCGACCCGCTCAACACCAGGTCGCGGGCGTCGGTGACCACTCGTTCAAGATCGATGGGTTCGAGCGTGGGGGCGCCACCGCGGGCGAAGGTCAGCAGCCGGTCGGTCAATTCCTGGGCCCGCTGCGTGGCCCGCTCGGCCGTGGCCAGACGGCGGTCGCGCTCCGTATCACCCTCGGCTTCGCGCGCCAGTTGCAGGTTGCCGCGGATCACCGTCAACAGGTTGTTGAAATCGTGGGCAAGTCCTCCGGCCAGTGTGCCGATCGTGGCCAGCTTCTCGCTGCGCAGCAGGGCGAGTTCAGCGTGCTTGCGATCGGTGATGTCCAGATGGAAGCCGAGCGAACGAACCGGCTGTCCCTCGTCGTCGCGCTCGACGATGCGGCCCCAGTTGAGAATCCACTTCCAGCGGCCGTCCTTCGTGCGCATGCGATGTTCGACTCGGAAGGTCGGTTCGATGCCACTTTCGTGTTCCTGTACGGCCCGATGGACGGCAGCTCGATCCTCCGAATGGATCAGCTCGAGCCAGGCGTCGCGGCTCACGCCAACCTCTTCCGGCTCATAACCCAGCATCGCGGTCCAACCCGGACTGCGATGGATTTCCTGTCGCACGTGGTCCTGATCCCAGTAGGCCAATTGCGAGACCGTCAATGCGAGCCGCAGCGTCTCGTCACTGCTGATTCGCGCACCCGCCTCCGACGATGCTTTCCCGTCCTTCAACTTCCGCCCCCCGGTTGAGATCTGATCGTGTGGCCGTGCTGGCCAGTCTAACCGAAACCGCAGGGGAGGTGCGCATGAAAATGAAGAAATTCAGTGCCGAATCCGACGATGCAGCAATTCCGAGCTGAGAGCCGCGGTCAGGAAGATCACGATGGCCAGCACAAAGACCTCCCGGTAGCCCATCGTCTTGAGCACGACAAATCCAGTGGCCGGACCCAGGAAGCCCCGCACCGCGACCATCGTCACGTGAATGCCCTGGTAGTAGCCGCCCTGGCCGGGAGGCGCGAACGCCAGCGACCCCACGTTCCAGGAGACATTCACACCGGCCATGCCGACCGAGTAGACGGCGAACGCGAGGTAGGCGATCAGGGCCGGATCCACCCCGCCGGCGCGAACGCCGTACCAGGCGCCGATCGCCAGTGCGGCCGGATACAACGAGACGGTTCCGAAACTGATCGTACTGAGTCCCGCGGCGTGGATCCGATCCTGCAGCCTGCCGGCCAGCGGTCCCAACAGTGCGATTCCGACCGAGCCGATCAGCACCCGCGCAGAAGAGATTTCCTGGTAGCTGAGATCCAACTCGTAGGCGAAGAAGAGCGGCACGACAGGGATCAACATCATGTAGGCGATGCCGTAGATCATGAAGTTGGCCTCGAACCAGGCGAAGCGCCGATCCTCGCGAAATGTCGTGGCGGCCTCGCGGAAGGGACGCACCATCGCCGCCGGCAGACGACTCCAGCGCACCTGGCCCAGGGGCAGGCGCGGTACGGTAAAGAAGCGGGCCGGATCCTCGGTGGTGTCGCCCTCGGGCCGCGGCAAACCGGCCAGAATCAGTGGGTAGGTGAATCCGATCAGCCCCAGTACGGGATAGATGTATCGAAAGTTGACCGGGTCGCGGTTCAGTACCCACCCGATTCCCAGGCTGCAGACCGCCGCCGTCAGG
Organism: Candidatus Krumholzibacteriia bacterium; assembly: GCA_024762975.1. Lineage (GTDB taxonomy): Bacteria > Krumholzibacteriota > Krumholzibacteriia > LZORAL124-64-63 > LZORAL124-64-63 > JANTGJ01. The sequence continues at coordinate 12,484 of JANTGJ010000080.1, read as the reverse complement.
TGCTGTACCAGCGCGCCCCAGCCGAAGACCTGCCCCTGCCGCGACGAGTGGATATTTTCCTGCAGGATCCCGTTCTGCGCCGGGTAGACCAACGCCGCGAAAAAGTACACGACACCGCCGACGATCAGGAACTGCGTCGAATTGTGCACAGCCAGCATCGAGACCAGTACCCCACGACCCAGCAGTCCACTCCAGAACAGACCCCGGCGCCGACCGCCGTGCTGCATCAACTGTCCCCAGTAGAGGGCCAGCAGCATGCCGGTCGTTTCCATGACCACTGATAGTGTCACCTGCCAGGCGGGTGCGGCCAAGGACTTGGCCATCACGAACGGGAACAGGATCAAGCCCGTGTACCAGAATCCCTGCGCACACTGGCCCAGCAGATACCGGCGAATGGTCAGGCGCTCGAGGGCCGCGGGGGAGAGGGTCATTGGCTGTTGTCTTGGTTGTGGTCCCGGTTACGAGTCTCGTTGCGTTTCTGAATTCTGGCCAACAACAGAAAAACCTGCCGGAACCCGGCCACCATCCCCGCCAGCACGCCGACGACCGTAGGCCACGGCTGGCCGCCCCACCGCTGCTGGATCAGCAGACCCAGGCCGTATCCGACCGCCGGACCGGCCAGCATCAGCATGGGAATCAACGTGTAGGTGCCCAGATCGCTCGCACGCCGGTGTTTGTTCTCATTGCCCAGACGCCCGGTCAGGAGATCGGCGTGCGACGTCTGTCGTGGCCGTTGTCGACGCACCTCGTCCCGCAACTCACGCACCCGTTCGGGATCCGGAAGCTTCGGAAGCTCCGGCATCTTCGGCGAAGGGGAGTTCTGATCTTCGTCACGCTGCATTTTCAACTCCGGGGTCGGGTTTCCCTGCACGTCGAAGTATCACACCGAACCGCTCGACTGCAACCGATTATCGCTCAGGTCGGGTGCCCGATACCCGATATCAAGAGTATCTCGATTTCGAAGGAGTGCCGCCCGGGAGAGTCGGCAAACGACTGGATATCGACTCCGATGTTGACGAAGAGCCCAAAATCGATCGCCCTCGACGAACGGGAAGGCGGCGGTGAACAATCGCCGCATGCGCGCCTGCTTTTGTCGTTGGACCGTCTCTTCAAGGTAGGTCCCTACTACCCGCCGGGGCACGCCGCCACCCGACGCGTTACCTCCGATTTCAAGAATGTCATGGCCCACCTGCTCGGGCAACAGGACACCCTCGTTTTCCGGATGAAAGCCGGAGTGTTGCACGTACAGGACGAGATGTTGGACGACAGCTGGCCCGGGGTCCTGGATTTCCAGACCCTCCTGCTCCAACTCGGAGTCGACCACCTCGAAATCGATGGCGACGCTTCCGTCGAAGACCTGCTGACTTTCGTCAGCCGCTTCCTCGCCTTCCGCAACGAGGTCGCCGGCGTGAAACACTTCCGCCACATGAAGTACGACGGCCTGCCGCCATCCGTGCGCATCGGTGAGAAACAGTTTCGCACAGGCATCGCGCTCGGGTCGACCGGTGGAGAGGATCAGGACCAGGACGGCACCTTCCTTCTCGACGAACCGGAGGGGCTCGGCGGACTCGATGAAATCCTGAACGAAGGGGCCGACCCCGGTTGTGTCCATGGCGCCGAAACGATCAACGAAGGGATCGATGCCGCACGCGAATCCTCCGCGGATCCGACGCTCGACGATGCGCGCGTGGTCGCCGCCCCGCCGAGGCTGGCGGAGAACAAGAAACCGGTGGCCTCGGGACTCGGCGAGTTGATCGGCGGATTCGAAAGCGGCCAGGAGCAGGATATCCGATCCCGCGCACTCGAGTCGGTCGAGTTGATGATCCAGAAACTGGGCCGCTCGAAACGTTCCGGCCGCCACGCCGATTTCCTCGGCACCGACACCGAAAGCGCCGGCGAACGCCAGACCCGCACCCTGCAGAAAATGCCCGGCGAGCAGAAAGACTCCCCACAGGAGCAGCCCGAAAAACCGAAGGAAGTGTTCCTGATGAGCTTGCCCGAACTGCGCGATGCGCTGGGCGAGTACGCGGGCAAAGCCACCGAGATCGAGTACGGCAACGAACAGGACGAGACGGAGCACCTCTCGATTATCTTCCAGATGCTCATGGACAAGCAACCGCCTGATGTACTGACCAGTATCGAGCGGAAGTTGGACCTGGTGTTCAATCGGACGCTGCCGCCCCAGGAACGGGAAGTCTGTGTCGCCGGAGTGCAGAGTCTGGTCACCGCCGAAGACGAGGCCGCCCGTCACCGCGGACTCTCCCTGGTACTGAATCGCTTCCGGAAGGCTCGGACCGAGTCGGTGATCCGGCTGCTGGACGATGTCTGTGAACGGTGTCACGACGAGTCCAGGAACTCCCTGTGGCCCTTCGTGGTCAATGAACTGCTGCTGGGCAATGACACCGATGACCTGCCTTGTTTCCATCGCCTTTGCCTGCGTGCAGGCGAAATGGATCTTGAAGTGATGCGCGAGCAGGCACCGCAACTGCGCAAGTTGCCGGCGATGAAAAAGGGCCTCTTCAGTGATGATGTCCTGCAGCCACCGCTGGTCGAGTTGTATCCGGTATTCTCGGTGCTGCTCGAGGCGGCACACCCGGGCCCGATTGCAGTCAAGCTGGTGCGGGGCTTGAAGCTGGACCCGCCCGGAACGATCGGCGAGTCCGTGATGCCGTTGATCGACACCTACAAACACAGCTATCGCGAGTTCCTGGTCGAGCTGCTGGCCTCCGGGCACAGAAATCGGCCGCCCAAATCCCTGCTCGAAATCGCCGGCCGTGTGCTGGCGAACGATCTGCTGGCGCTCAGCCCCAAGCGCCGCGGCGAAGAGTGGGTTCCCGGAACGATCGCCTCGCTGGCCGAGATTCCGGTGCCCCATGCCGAGAAGATCCTCAAGACGATCACCGGCCGCCGCTTCCTCTTCCTGATCAATACCTGGCCGAAGCCTTGTCGCAATGCCGCGCGTGACACACGCAAGAAAATCAGGTTGGCGGCACTGGCAGCCGAGGCGGCGCGCGAGGTTGCCGAGGATCCCGACCGCGCCTTTACGAAACTGAAATCGGAGTCCGACTCATGAAGCACGATCCGGACGAACTGGTCATCCTGTTGACGCGGGGAATCAGCCAGCGCAAGATGTACTTCGCAGAGCATCCGAAAGTCGCAGCGATCTCGCACTCCTTCCCGAAAGAGCTCGTCTCCTTCCTCGAGCAATCCGGCAGCAAGTCGCTCTTTCTCGGTGTCGTCGACCGTAAACTCGTCTACCACGGAACGTATCTGATCGGACCCAGCATCGTGGGCAGCAAGCTGTCCGAGTTTGCCGAATTTCTGCGCTGCGGGGGCTTCCTGTTCCAGAGTGTGGTGCACGCCGACGAGATGACGCAGTTTTTCACGCTGGCCTCCGAGATCGCCGAGCCCCTGGCACACCTGGCAGAGGCGCGCGCACTGCTGCGTGAACGGGGAATCCGCAACATCGAACTGTCGCCGGTCTATGAGGACCCCGAACACTTCGGTGGCCTCTCGGATTTCGCCGGCGAGTTCAACGGCGAACTGGCCGATGACAACGACGGCCAGATGGCCGGCATGTTCCTGTGTCAGAATCTCTACGATACGGTGGACACCGCACACACCGGCTCCACGATGGGCTACAGCCTGGACATCGACCGCGCCCGCGAAGAGAGCGGCAAGCTGGTCGACGGCACCCGCGAAGGCTTCATGGACATCATGCAGCTGGTGCACTATCCCGACTTCGACACCTACACCGTCGGGCACTCGGTCCGCGTCGCCCTGCTGGCCACCCTGGTCGGCAAGAGCATGAACCTGAATGATGAAACGCTGCTCGAGTTGTGCATGGCCGGTCTGCTGCATGATGTGGGCAAGAGCCAGATCCCGGACGAGATCCTGTTCAAGCCCGGTCGCCTGGATGTGGAAGAGCGCGACATCATGGAGACCCACGCGCGCATCGGAGCCGAGATCCTGATGGGTCACGAGAAGGCCAGCATGCTGGCCGTGGCCGGAGCCTGGGGCCATCATCTGCGCAGCGACGGCGGCGGCTATCCGAAAGCGCCCGAATGGGCCGGGCGCCACTTCCTGACCCAATTGCTGCAGGTCTGCGATGTCTTCGAGGCCCTGACGGCGATCCGCCCCTACAAGCCGCCGTTTTCACCCCGCAGGGTGTACGAAATCATGGTGCAGGACGAAGGTGCGTTCGATCCGACCGCGTTGGGCGTCTTCGTGCGCGCGGTCGGGTTGTACCCGCCGGGCAGCCGTCTGGTCCTGACCGACGGCACCCGTGGCATCGTCACCGCGGCTGGCAATGATCCGGAAAAACCGGTGGTGTTGATTCAGTCCGATCGCGAGGGCAACGAGCTGCCCGCGGAGATGCATCACGAAGTCGACCTGGATGCGGAGGCCGAGGACCTACCGGCCGTCGAAGAGCTGCTCATGTAGCACCGGACGGCGCCTTCCCGTTTCTTGAAAAAAGAGCCCCGGATCCGTCCGGGGCTCTTTTCGATGGGACTGCGAACCGAGCTACTTCTTGGCCTCCGGGGCCGGCGTCGGGGCGGGCGTCTTGCGCTCGCCGGCGCCCATCGAACAATTGCCCTCGAAGAACACGCCTTCGTCGATCACCAGACGCTTGGTCTTGATGTCGCCCTCGACATGCGAGCCGCTCTGCAATTCGATTTTGTTCTCGGCCTTGATGTTGCCGAACAGTTGTCCGCCGATGATGGCGTTCTTGACCGTCACGTTCGCGCGCACGACGCCGGTCTTGCCAATGACCAGGCTTTCGGGGGTCCCGATCGTGCCCTTGAACTCGCCTTCGACCCGCAACGTGCCTCGCACCTCGACCTTGCCGTCGAACTTGCAACCCTGCGCAATGATCGACGTCTGGCCGGAAGGCATCGTTTGGTTCTCGGGTTCTTTTCCGAACATTGTGTTCCTCCTTGTGCCCGGTTGAATATTGCCGGGGTTCACCCCGCTGCGGCAAGTCCGGTGCAACCCGCTAGTTCGAGGTCGGTTCCCCCGAAAGAATCGTGCGCGGATTCACGGCTTCGCCCTGCCGCCAGATCTCGAAATGCAAGTGCACGGCCGTCGACTGACCGGATGTGCCCATGTATGCGACCAACTGCCCGCTTTGTACCTCGTCACCCTTTCGGACTGCGATACGGCTACAATGGCCATAGACTGTTAGGTAACCCAAACCATGCTGGATTTCAACAAAGTTTCCCAGGTACTCGTCTTCACCGACACGAACAACACTGCCCTCTGCGGCCGCCAGAATCGGTGTATCCTGCGGCCCTGCAATGTCGATGCCGAGATGCGGGACCACCCCGTTCGGACGATTGCCCGGGATGAATTCCTGGGTCACGATACCACGTGCCGGCCACCGCTCGGGGCCACCGTGCATCACCACCGCGGCCGTGCGATCCAGCGCCACCGCAGCAGATGCCGGCTCCACATCGGCCCACGACATCAACGAGTCCGCCGCGACCGAATCCTGCACGCCGAACAGGAACAGCAACCGCTCTTGCGAGGCTCGCATGCTCTCCAGTTCACGGGCCAGATCCCCGGCCACGGCAACGGCCGAACGCGCCTGGTCCAGTTCTGTCTGCAATTCGGCGATGCGCTGCCGCTCCTGGTGTTTGCCGGCGAACGAGGCCAGCAGCAGTCCCAAAAGCACCGCCAGCGAGACGGCAAGCAGGATCAGCAGAACGACCATCGGTCTGGAGATGCCGAACTCGCGCGCCGGCGCCTCCGTGCTGGGAATCAGGACGATGCGTGTGTGTGACGGAATGCCCAAGTTGCTTGTACTCCTGTTGTGTTCTCTTGTCATCGTGCGGCCGGGACGAAAGGGGCCGGTTCATTCCTCGATCAGGGCCGACCGTCCCATGCCCGCTCGCGCACGCGGGAAGAAGATCAGGAAACGCGCTCCGCGCCTGGTTTCGGTATCCAATTCGATGCGTCCACCGTGTTCGTGCACGATCCGCGCCACGATCGACAGGCCCAGTCCCGTGCCCTTGCCGTAATCCTTGGTCGTAAAGAAGGGCATGAAGATGCGATCGCGAAACTCGGGCCGCACCCCCTCACCGGAATCCTGGAACTCGACGAGCAGCTCTCCCGGTTCGCGAGGCTGTACGACGATGGTGATCCCACCCCCGTTGGGCATCGCGTCCATCGAGTTGGCCAGCAGATTGAAAACAACCTGCTCCAGCTCGTTGCGATTTCCAAAGACATAGGAGCCCTCCGCCCCCTCGAGAACCAACTCGACGTCGGCCAGTTTCAGATTTTTCTCCATCAGGTAGCCCGTCTCGCGAATCACCTCGAGCAGGTCGATCCGCTGGCGTTCACTACCGGTCGGTCGCGCGAAATTCAGCAAACCCTTGATGATGCCCCGGCATTGCTCGGTCTGCCGGATGATGCGACGAATGTCTTCGCTTTCATCCTCGTCCGACACCACATCCTCGAGCATTTGTGCCGAGAGCAGAATCGACCCCAGAGGCGTGTTCAACTGGTGCGCGATACCGGCGGCCAACTGTCCGATGCCGGCCAGTTTTTCCGTCTCGCCCATCCGGCTTTCCATCTGCTTCAGCGAAGTGATGTCACGCGCCACGACGACGAAGGTCTCGCCGGTTTCCGCCACTGGGCCGGCGTGCGACGCGATGCTCGAAAACGTCATACTCAGCAACGAAGAAGGACCTTCGGCTACTTCCACGGGAATCTCGCGGGTCAAGCTGCGTTTGCTGCGTCGTGTTTCGCCCAGAACTTCCTGAAGATCGAGATCGGAGACAAAATTGCGGAAGGGATGATTCAGGATCGATCGCCGGGGGATCTGAAAGAGTTGCTCGGCGACCTTGTTCCATTCGATCACGCGGCCTTCGTCATCGAGCAGAAAAATGGCTTCGCCCGCGTGGTTGATGATACTGCGGTACTTTTGCTCGGATCGACGCAGGCGCAAATGCGACATCTCGCGCTGCCGAAACCGGAACCAGGCACTCCATCCCAGAACGATCACGAAGGCCTGGAAAAGTCCGGAGGTGACCACGTCCAGAATCGAATGACCAGATCGCCATTCCCGGTTCCACAATTCGAACCAGGACCCCGCGTTTTGATAGTCTGTTTTCAATTGATAGATATTGTAGGCCAGGTATGCCGCCGTCGCGATTCCCAGGACGATGAGGAATACGCGCAACTGCCAAACGCGACCGTGTTCGAATCGCCTGGCAATCCAGCGGCGGAATGGACGCAACGGCCTCCATTGCGGATTCCGCTGCGAACTGCGATGCGTGGCGCCGGTCATCCTGCCTCCCCGAATTCCTAGGTCCGACGGTTCCTCAACCCAGGTCGGTGTCGACACCCATGAGCTTCAACACTCGAATCAGGTCATCGTCGGAATAGAACCGCACCGTGACTTCACCCTTGCCCGAACTTGCGTCGCGCTTGATCTCGACCGGCGAGCCGAAGGTATGCTCGGTGCGTTCCATCAGTTCGCGAACCGCCGGATCCTGGGCCGCAGCCTTCGTGGCCTTCGACTTGCGTCGGCGCTTCGGGTTGCCGCCACCCAACTGTGCCCGCTTCTCGCATTCGCGCACCGACAACCCGCGCGAGTGGCACATCTTGGCCAGTTGGATGCGGCCCGGACCGGCCGGCATCGACAACAGCGCTTTGGCGTGGCCTCGCGAAATCCTGCCCTCCTGCAATTGGTCCAGGATCTCGGGCTCGAGAGTCAACAGGCGCAGGTGATTGGCAATTCCGCTGCGGCTCTTGCCCAGCATCACGGCCATTTCTTCCTGGGTTGCGCCGTACGAGTTCATCAACTCATGATAAGCCCGCGCTTCCTCGACCGGGCCCAGATCTTCACGCTGGATATTCTCCAGCAGCGCGATCTTCAGCGATTCGGTTTCTTCGTAGGTACAGATCAGGGCGGGGATCTCGGTCAGGCCGGCGCGCCGCGTCGCCCGGACGCGCCGCTCACCGGCAACGACGCAGTATTTCAAGCTTCCGGAAAACTCGTTGCGGTCCGGATGCGGTGTGGCCGTCTCGCCGGTTTCCAGCTTCCGGAGCAAGACGGGCTGGAGGACACCCACCTGCTTGATCGAGTCCGCAAGGTCATCTAACCCATTGCTATTGAAAACCTTGCGCGGCTGGTCCGGGTTGAATCCAATTTCATCCAGAGGAATTGTCGCCACGCCGACTTCTTCGCGATGCTCCGCGGTGGGGTTCGCGATTTCCGCCCCGCTGATCAGGGCCGAAAGCCCCTTGCCCAGCACTCTCTTCTTCTCCATGGACTCATTCCTTTGCTGAGACACCCCTAGGTGTTCTTGGCGATTACTTCTTGTGCCAGTTCGAGATAGGAGCGTGCACCAACGCACTCGATGTCGTATAACAAGATCGGTTTTCCGAACGACGGCGCCTCGCTCAATCGCACATTGCGCGGAATCTTCGTCTCGTAGACGGTTTCGCCAAAGAAATCGATCGCCTCGTCGGCCACCTGGTTCGAGAGGTTCAAGCGTCGATCATACATCGTCAGAAGAACGCCCTCCAGCCGGAGATTCGGATTCAAGCCCCGCTGCACCAACTGCACCGTCGACAATAGCTGGCTGAGCCCCTCCAGCGCATAGTACTCACACTGGATCGGAATCAATACCGAGTCGGCCGCCGTCAAGGCGTTCAGGGTCAACAGGCCCAGGCTGGGCGGAGTATCAATCACGATGTACTCGTAGCGATCTTTCACCCCGGACAGTGCTTTCTTCAGAAAGCGCTCTCGGTTCTCCTGGCTGACCAATTCGACCTCGGCACCGGCGAGTCGCCGATCCGCCGGCAGGATATCCAGAAATCCGATGGGCGTTTGCTGTATGCAAACATTGGCCTCGATCGACCCCAGCATGAACTCATAACTTGTTCTGTCTCTGGCAGATACTCCAACGCCACTGGAAGCGTTTCCCTGCGGATCCAGATCCACGAGAAGGGTTCTTTTTTCGGCGACCGCCAGGCTGGCGCAGAGGTTTACGGCCGTCGTCGTTTTGCCAACGCCGCCCTTCTGATTCGAAATCGCGATGATCTTGGCCATGGATTGCTGGAGCCTTTCCTTGAATCAATGAAACTCGTGCCACGACGGTATGCTGCGGGAGGGAAAATCTACTCGACGGCCAGCAAGCAAGTCAAGCGGTGCGGCGTATTGCAGGAATAGTTCCGGGGGACAACTTGGGGACAATTGGGGAAATGTTCCACGTGGAACACTGGTTTCGAGAGCCGTCGGCGATCCCAATGTTCCACGTGGAACAAAGAAGCGGGTCACCGGGTCAGACGTTCTGCCCCTGAACCTGGTATCTAGAATACACGAGGGACGCTCCGGGCCCGGTCAACTCATCCAGCTTCTCGACCCAGGCACCGTCTGCAATTGCCTCCAGCGAACCTCTCTTCGTCACGGACCCCGGCTCGGTCACTCCGAGCTGTTCCCGCAACTCGTCGCTCATTTCCTGATCCGGCGGGTAGTAGCGAGCGATTAGAATCATACCGTTCCGTTCAATCGCATAAGGAACCATCCGCTCCATTCCCGCCAAAATCTGCAGGTCGGTCAACCGGAGAGCCTTTAGCGAGATCAAGGTCACCAACGGCCGGGAGGGTTCCGTGACCGGAGACACGCGTTCCGCCGCGAGTGCCGCGCAAGGGGACTCTTCGCCACCGGTGTCCTCTCCCCACCGGTCGCAGAGCGTGCAGAAGTGAGGCATATTCTGCAACTGGAGTTGCCGCTGCAGAAACCAGGTTCGCTTTTCGCGGGGTTCCACCAAACACGTCTCCGGCCGATATCCATTCTGTGACAACACGATATGCCAAACCACGCCAGGAATTCCGCCACCGGACCCGAGATCGAAATAATTCAACAAGGCCCCCTCCATCCGGGAATCTCCCGTCTCCAGCGGCAGGTGGGCCAGCGTCTTCTGAATCCCCCGATTGGCCTGGGCCAACAAGTCATCGACCCGTTGGACCGTATTTTGTCGCGAAACCAGATTGATCTGTGGGTTCCAGCGCAGCAGCTGTTCTCGATACTGCTGGATCAGAGTATCAAACCGATCCATGATCAACTCTCCTCGGGAGCCTCGGAGGAAACCGAAGCTTCGTTTTCGCGGACCTTCTTCAAGTAGACCGACAAGACCGCCAGATCTCCGGCTCGGACACCATCGATTCTTCCCGCCTGACCCAAAGTGGCGGGACGAATCCGGCTCAACTTCTCGCGCGACTCATAGCTCAAGGCCGGGATCGACTGATAGTCGACCCCAGCAGGAATCTCGAAATGATCCAGGTGAGCACGGTTTTTCAGCAAACGCGCCTGCTTGGCGATGTATCCGTCGTATTTTGTGTCATTCACCACCTGCTCGATCGCGCTCTCGAGGTGCCGCACGACACCGCACCTGTCTCGAAATTCATTAACAATATAGTTTAATTCCTTAGCAGGTTCATTGTCAACCAAGGATGACATCAAGTCCGCCCAAGTCGCTCCGGGATGACGCAAGAATTCGCGGCCGGTCACCTTGCCTTCGCGCCGCGGCGGCGGAGACGTGACCCGGTCCAGCACACGGGTCAACTCCTTCACGAAGGTGCTTCTCATGCCCAGAAAATCCTGATCGGCACCGGGCAGAAGATCCAACTCCAGCGCCAGATCAAGCAGCCGCATCTCCGCGTTGTCACATCGCAGATGAAGTCGATGTTCAGCGCGTGAAGTGAACATCCGATACGGCTCGGTAATTTCCTTGGTGACCAGATCATCCACCAGCACACCGAGATACGCCTGATCACGACCCAACTTCAGCGGCTCGCGGCCGTCCAGGTCCCACACCGCATTGACCCCGGCGATCAGGCCCTGGGCCGCGGCTTCTTCATATCCTGAAGTTCCCAGGATCTGACCCGCAAAATAGAGCCCCGGCACACCGTGGCCGGTCAATGCCGAATCGATCTGCCACGAGGGAATGCTATCGTATTCGATCGCATATCCGAATCGAACGAGTTCGGCCCGTTCCAGACCGGAGATCGACCGAACCACGGCTTCCTGAACATCGGCCGGCAAGCTGGTCGACAGACCATTGACATAGATTTCGTCGTGATCGCGCCCCTCCGGCTCGAGAAAGAGCAGATGCCGATCCTTGTCCGCAAAGCGAACGACCTTGTCCTCGATCGAGGGACAATACCTGGGCCCCTGTCCATCGATGACACCGCCGTAGAGCGGCGAGCGGCCCAGACTGTCGACAATGACCTGGTGGGTCCGTGGACCGGTATACGCCAAATGACATTCGACTTGATCCGGGGCGAACCCGTGGGTACGAAAGGAGAATGGGGTGGGCGGATCATCCCCCGGCTGGGATTCGAGTCGGTCCCAGTCGATGCTGGTCCGCCGCAGCCGGGGCGGGGTGCCGGTTTTCAGGCGTTTCAGCTCGAAACCCAGATTCAGCAGACTGCCGCTCAAGCCCTCGCTGCTGGCGGCGCCTTCCCGTCCGCCGACCGTCTGTCGTTCCCCGATATGCATCAAACCCTTGAGAAAAGTACCGGAGCACAACACCACCCTGGCTCCCTTGATCTCGCGACCGTCCCCCAGGCGGACTCCCGTGACTTGCCGGACTCCCTCCGGTGTGACCGAAAAGAGCAATCCCGCGACATCTCCCGGAATGATTTCCAGCCCGTCCTGGAAAGATGTAACCTCAACCATGGCAGCCTGATAGAGTACCTTGTCCGCCTGTGCGCGGGGAGACTGGACTGCGGGGCCCTTGGTCCGATTCAGAATCCGGAATTGGATGCCGGTCCGATCGATGGCCAGCCCCATCTGCCCGCCCAGGACATCGATCTCGCGCACCAGTTGGCCCTTGCCGAGCCCACCGATCGCCGGATTGCAGGGCATACGACCGATTTCGAGCCGGTCGTGGGTGACCAGAGCGGTCCGGGCGCCCATCCGGGCCGCCGCCAGGGACGCTTCCACCCCGGCATGGCCGCCACCGACGACAATCACGTCGTATTTCGCACTGCCCATCACTATTTCCCCACACAGAAGCGCTGAAAGACCTCGCCCAGCACCTGTTCAGTAAACACCCGGCCCGAGACCTCGCCCAATTGGGCGGTGATCGAAGACAACAGGGTGGCCACAATCTCGGCGCCGGCCTCGTCCACCGAAACCAGGGAGATCAATTGTGTCAGCTCGTTCCGGCAGAGAGCCAACTTGTGCACATGGCGCCGGTTGAGGATCACGCCCAGGTCGGACGCCTCCTGCAAACGGTATCCAGCGACCGCGGCATCGATCTCTTCCCAGAGCAACTCCAGACCCTCGCCCGTGCGACTCGAGGTCGATACCGTCTCGGGACTGGGAACCGGTCCAGCGGCCAGATCGGATTTGGTGGCCACCTGGATCAGGACGGCCCCGGCAGGCTCGACACCCACAGGCAGCGGAGGGAAAACCTCGCCGAGGGTCGGGGTCTCGACCAGGTGCAGGATGATATCGGCCTGCTCC
>JANTGJ010000079.1 GCA_024762975.1 Candidatus Krumholzibacteriia bacterium | reverse complement strand
TGAAGATGTCGATGGCCGGATAGACGCGGCGGTCGGCGATCTTACGATCCAGCACGACCTCCATGTTACCAGTGCCCTTGAATTCCTCGAAAATGACCTCGTCCATCCGAGAACCGGTCTCGATCAGGGCCGTGGCGATGATCGTCAGCGAACCGCCCTCCTCGATGTTCCGAGCCGCGCCAAAGAAGCGCTTCGGCTTCTGCAGCGCGTTGGAGTCCACACCACCGGAGAGGATCTTGCCGGAGTGCGGCACCACGGCATTGTGGGCACGCGCCAGGCGCGTGATGGAATCCAGCAGGATGACGACATCCATCCCGTTCTCGACCAGCCGGCGGCTCTTGGCCAAAACCATGTTCGCGACCTGGACGTGGCGCTCCGCAGGCTCGTCGAAGGTCGAGCTGACCACTTCGCCATCGACGGAACGGGCCATGTCCGTGACCTCTTCCGGGCGCTCGTCAATGAGCAGAACGATCAGGTGGACTTCCGGGTGATTGGTGGTAATGGCATTGGCGATCTTCTGCAGGATAATGGTCTTGCCGGCGCGCGGCGGAGAGACGATCAGTCCGCGCTGCCCCTTGCCGATCGGGCTGAGCATGTTGATCAGCCGCGTGGTCATATCCTTCGGCTTGTGCTCGAGATTGATCAATTCCTCGGGATACAACGGCGTCAGGTTGTCGAACAACGTGACCTTCTTCGCCACGTCCGGATCCTTGTAGTTGACCGACTCGACCTTCAGCAGCGCGAAGTAGCGCTCGTTGTCCTTCGGCGGCCGCACCTGTCCGGCAACGGTATCGCCGGTCTTCAGGTCAAATTTCTTGATCTGGGAAGGGGAGAGGTAGATATCATCCGGGCCCGGCAGATAATTGTACTTCGCGGCGCGCAGGAATCCATAGCCCTCGGCCAGGACCTGCAACACGCCTTCGGCGTAGATGAGACCGTTCTTCTCGGTCTGGCCCTCGAGGATCTTGAAGATGAGCTCCGACTTGCGCAGGGTGCTCACCGCTTCGATGTTCATGCCGCGAGCCACTTCCACCAGCTCATGGATGTTCATCTCCTGCAATTCCTTGATATCCATCGTCTCTCCTGAACGTCCGAAAAACGGTCCTTGTTGGGCGGGAACTTTGTATAGTGCGTGCGTGGAACCGACCGAGTTGTCGGTAGTGCGTAGAGGTCCCCGAATTTGAAGTGAGTGGTCGTCCTTGAGGCTACATCCGGTTCGAATTCTCGAATTTTCCGGACGGTTCGGGCTCCCTCTGGAAAATCCAGAACCCCGAACAGAATAATCTTAGCACAATCCGCGCCAGATCTGGACGCTTTTTCTTCCGCATCCGGATCAGCACGCTCCCCATGCCCTCCGGGAGTCCACCCGGAAGGGGTTCGACGCGATCCATTCCATCCTACCGACGAATGCCAACGAACCGGAGGTCCGCGCGGATCTAGGGTCCGGCGGTTCCAGCGGAAAGCTCTTCATAGGTCTTGAAATTGGCTTCGGAGGCAGTGTAGTCACCCAACTCGAGCTGGGCAAGACTAAGATAAAAGAAGCCATCAGCATTCGCCACGTAGTTGTTCGTCATGGCGATGCCGATCTCTACCGCTCGGTTGAACAGCTCATTCGCCTGAGTGATCAACTTGGCCTTGGCGTCCGGATCGGTTTCAGTTTCAGCCTGATCCTTCACGAATTTGCCATAGTTGTAGTAGGTACGAAGACGCGTCAGAATCGTGTTCTCCAGAGGAATCAACTCGAGATTCGCGGCGCGATCCAACTGAACCAGCGCGTCGTCATACCGACCGATCGTACTCATCGAATACCAGGTACCGGCAGCCACCAACATGTCCTTGTTCTGATCATCGTTCGAGGCATCGGTATCGGCTTCGCGCAGGTCCACGACCCGGACATAGAAGTCTGCAGCCCGGGCATAGTCACCATCGTTCAGGGCCAGCGATGCGATGTCCATCAGCAGCGCGGTGTCGTCGCCATGCTCGGCGAGCAATTCCTCGTAAATCCGGCCAGCCTCTGCATTTCGATCCAGGGCAGCCAATACGTTGGCCTTGTTCGCCCGCAATTCGTACGCTTCCGGCTTGGCTTTCAGCACCTGGTCCAAAAGGCCCAGCGCCTCGTTCAGCAATTCGGTCTTTTGATCCGCATAGTTGTCCATCGAGGACATCTGCATCTTCATCCGCGCGATGCTCTTGATCGGGCTGAGCGAATCCGGCAGCGCCGCGTAGGCCAAACGCATGTGGCCCTCGGCCTGCTCGTAGTAGTCGTCATCCCAGTCCAGCTTGGCCTGGCGCATGCGGTTCGCGTAGTTGTGCTTCAAGGACACCTCGACATCTTCCGCAAAATGCTCGGGGTCGAGGTCCATCGCACGCGTATAGGCCTCGTAGGCCAAACCGTAGTTCTTCTGCGCCTCTTCGAAGTCGTCGGCCTGGACCGACTCCTCGGCCAGATGGCTGTAGGCTTCACCCAGATAGTAGTACGCATCGGGCTCGTCGTCGCGGAACTGGAAACCCTCGTGGATCACCTGTACGGCCTTGTCGTAGTTCTGCTCGTCGATGTACAGAATGGCGCTCGTGGTATGGGCCGACCGACAGCCGTTGAGCACGGTCAGCGACACCAGAATCAGCAGAACGGCCAACAGGATGAAACGAACTCTGGTCATGGAAATCCCCCTGGGGAGAACTTAGGAAAATACCGTGACGAACCGGGAACCGTCGGTGAAGGAATACCACCGGTCGAATCGAGCCCGGAATGAGGAGTGTTGTCACTGCCCGGAGCGATCCGTGAATCGGCTCGGAATCATTCCGATACGAAGCGGAAAAGCCGCTCCATCTGCCTGTAATAGATATAAAAGTCGCTCGTCTGCTGTCAACCTGGATTATTCGCGCGGCTGCCCCCTGCGGTGGCCCCCGCGGCGAGGCCCGTTGCCCCCTGCCGGATGCCCTGCTCGCCTTTCGACCCGATCCCAGGGCAGGATCTTCAGGAAGCGCTGTCGTTGTTGGGGTTCCAGGATTTTCATCTCTTTCATCAAGGTTTCGGTCACCAGGGAATCGAGACTGGCCCGGCAGGCACTTGCCTCGGCAGCGGCCGCCCGGACGGCTGCGAGGTCCAATTCGTCGGCACCGACCAGGTCGTACAGGTTCCGCTGGGCCTCGGCGACCTGCCCGCGAAGCTGATCGAATACGGGCGCGATCTCCGCCTGGGACGCCAGGAAGGACTCGCGTTGATCCCGGTCCAAATCGAGTTGCTCGGCGAGTCGCAACAGTCTCTGTTGCATGAGCTCCCGCCACGCAGCCGTATCGGACAACGCCGGCCGCATCGAACCACGACCTTCGCGATTGCGGCCCGCTTCGAATCGGCCACCGGAACCCGAACTGTGCCAGGACCGCTCGCTGCGGGACCACGGGCCCGACTGCCGACTCTGGGAAATCAGGCGCCAACCCAGCCCGAGATTCAAACCGACGGACAGGAACAGGAACAGCCAGAGAAATCGTTTCATCGCTCTACCTTTCCTCTTCGGAATCGGCTTCGGACTCCAGTCCGGCGTCCAGCCAGAGTGTTTCCAGCCCGCCTTCGCCGGCGGCCGTCGTCCACGCGGACTCCTCCAACCAGATCGACTCGAGTTCTGCCGCTCCCGCGCTTTCGGGGCCCGGTCCACCGCCCGGCAGCAGTACGGAGAGGACCAGCCCCGCAGCCACGGTGCCGACCGCCAGGACAGACCGCACCCAATGCGAGGCTCCGAAAAACCATTCGCCCTCGCGGCCGGTCGTTCGTTCCTGCACTGCGCCCCAGACACTGGAAACCTGCTGCGCGTCCCGAACCGCCGAGGCATCGCCCAGGGCATCCCACAGGGAGCGGGTCTCGGCGACCAGCCGGGCACAATCGGGACACTCGGCCACATGAGCATCGAAGCGTCGTTCCTGTTCCGGTTCCAGCTGCCCGGCAAGTCGGCGCGCGATATCGGGTTCGATGTGCTTCATGACAATTCAACCTTTCCGGCCAACTCGCTGCGCAACCCCGCCAGGGCGCGCTGGATCAGGGATTCGACCCCGGGCAGCGTGGTGTCCATCGCCTCGGCGATCTCATGATACTTCAGGCCCTGGAAGCGGTGCAGCAGCAGAGCCTGGCGCTGTCGCTCGGGCAAGGCCGCGATCGCCTCCCGCACCGCCCCGGCGGTTTCATTGGCCTCCAGAACCCTTTGTGGACCCGGATCACTGCTGGCCTGGTCATGCGACTTGCTGTCGAAATCGACCCAGCGCAGGATTTTTCTTCGCCGCAAGCGGCTGCGGGCCAGATTGCCGGCGACACGAAACAGCCAACTCTTGAACTT
Organism: Candidatus Krumholzibacteriia bacterium; assembly: GCA_024762975.1. Lineage (GTDB taxonomy): Bacteria > Krumholzibacteriota > Krumholzibacteriia > LZORAL124-64-63 > LZORAL124-64-63 > JANTGJ01. The sequence goes on along the minus strand of JANTGJ010000079.1, from coordinate 12,369 downwards.
GCCCTCGGGACGATACCGCGGCGCCTGCCTGTAGACCTTGACCAGGGTCTCCTGGGTCAGATCCTCCGCCTCTTCGCGGGAGCCGAGCATGTGGATCAGGAATGCCAGGACGTCCTTCTCCCAGCGCAGGACGAGGAGCCGGAATGCCGCCTCCTCGCCCTGGGCCGTGCGCGCCATCAGCGCGTCGTCTTCGATCACTCGGTTCACGGTCGATGTGCCTCGGATTCAGTTTCAGTCGACGACATTCGGACAATCCTGATTCCATCCGTGGCCCCCGCCGGAGCCGTTGCCTCCTTGCGGACCGTGCCCCCGCCCTGAGTGCCGTCCACCGCGCCGGTGGTTGCCCTGCTCCCGCATCAACAGCATGCGGTCCCTTTGTTCCGGGGTCAACTCTTCCCGGACCGCGAGTTGATTCTTCAGACGCTGGGCGCGCAATTCGGTGCGCAGTTCGCCCATCTTCGCATTCAGCGCCAACACCTTCTTTTGCGAGGGATCGTCCTGCATCATCTCGCCCTGCACCTCGTTGCGCAGGCGCATCAGTTCCTTCCGCAGTTCAGCGCTCTGCAGGCGGCCCTGTTCGTGGATCTCACGAATGGCCGCCACCTGATCGTCGCTCAAATCCAGTCGCGCGGCCAGGCGTTCGATATTCGGGCCCTGCCCGCGACCACCGGGCTCGCCGACGCCGAAACGCCCGGCGCCTTTGCCACGGCCGCCTCGTTCGGCGAATGCCGCCGTCGTCGATGCGGCCATCAGGGCCGCCAGGGTCAGTACGATCAGGATGTGATGGGATCGGTTCAGTCGTTTCATTAGTCTGCCTCCAGTTCCAGGGACGATTCCTTCGTCCGGTTTGATCAGGGGTTCGTATCGATGCATCACACCACCGAACGCGGAGCCGGAGAGAAACCAGCGCAGAAAGTTACCATGGATCGCGAAGGGATCCGGCAGACCGGAATCAGCGTCCCACCTGTTGCAGGTTTTCCAACAGATCCGAATCGCCGGGGACTCGTTCGAGACCTCTGCGGAAGGTGTCGCGCGCCAGATCGGGCCGGCCCCCGCGTGCCTGGAGAACTCCCAAATCAAGGTATCCGGAGGCCTTCCCGGGGTGCCGGAGGATCAACTGTTGGGCGAATCCGAGCGCCTCGGCGGGACGCCCGGCACCCGCCAACAGCACGATATGATTGTGCAGGACCTCCGCGTCGCGCGGGTGATCCACCAGCAGGGTTCCGGTCAGATCGAGGGCTTCGTCGGTACGCCCACCGGCCAGCAGAAGATTCAGCAGCGTTTTCTGCAGCATGAGATCTCCCGGATGACGAACCATACCGGCGCGCAAAGTCTGTTCGGCCAGCTCCGGACGACCCAGATCGAGTTGCGACAGAGCCAGCCCCAACCACCAATCCGGCCGGGTTCGCCGTGCAGCGAGTGCTTCCTCGTACCGATCGATCGCCGACGGGTATTCAGCCAACAATGCCCAGCGGTGCGCTTCCTGCGCCGCGGCCTGGGCGCGCCAATCGGCTCGCACCTCGTCCAACCCCCACGGCTGCGTGATCAGGATGCCGGCCACCGCAAAGAGCAACGACAGCCAACGCCCACGCGAAACGCCCGGTCGCACCCCCTGGGCCACCCCGGCACCCGCCAGGAGGCAGAGCGCAGGAACCAGGGCCAATCGATAGCGCGTGACCACGAAAAAGAGACTCTGCACGGCCACGAGCGAGATCACGGCCCCCACCAGCCAGACGGCGGCCACGGGACGGTTGTGCCTTTCGGCTGCGATCAGAACACCGATCGCGCCGCAGGCCAGTACCACGATCCACCGCCACGGCAGGGCCAAAAGCTGCAATACGGGAGTGGCCTGCCGCCAGCCATCCAGGGGTGCCAGTTGGTCGATTTCCCACCCCTGCAGATACAGCCAGATCCTGCGGAAATAGTTTCCCAGCGCCGGCAACGGCCGCGCCGCAATCTCCGCCCGCGCCTCCTTCATCCACGCCGAATCCGCTTCGGCGATGCTGAGGGTCTCACGGCCCATGCGATCAGCCAGATACCGGGTACCTGCCGGATCCGTTCGCCAGTCGCCATCGAACAGGGTCCGGTAGAAACCGTTCGCTCCCGTCCCGTTTCCAATCGCCAGATTCAGTCCGGCATTCAGGGTGGGCCCCGTCAGGCGCCCGGCCAGCCTCGAGTTGTGAACCGTCGCCGGCAACAACACCAGGGCGATCGCAAGTACCAACGCCGCGATGCGCAGGCCGCGCGCACCGGCCTCTTTCGACCGCGCGGCAAACACCAACGCCAAAGGCAGCAATGCCAGTGCCGTGCCGCGCAATAGAGCCGCCAGCCCCAGTACGAGGCCCAACACCAGACCACGTCGCAGAGTCGGCGGACCGGTCAGCATCAGATCCAGCGCGAGGGTCAGCAGGAGCAGCAGCGGCATCTCCAACAGGATACCGAGGGTCGCCACCGCGACCGGGCGATACGAGGCGAACAGCAGCGCCGGAGTCCAGACCACAAGCTCCCGACGCCACCCCGGTTCCAAGCCGGCGCCGAAGGTTCGTCCGGCGATGCGCCGCAGCAGCAGCAGAACGGCGATCCACATCGCGGCCTGAAGAACGCGCAGGGCATGCAGGTCGCCCGCGGGCAGCACGCCGACCTCGTCCAGATGCGAACCGCTGCCCGTGGCCGCCACGAGCAACGGATACAGGGGCGTCATGAAAAAGGGAGTGTCACCGGGAAAATCACCGGCGCGGATATCGGAGGCCCGGTCGAGATACCACAACTCGTCCAGCAAGGGTGCGCGGGAAAACACGGCATCATCGGCCTGGAGGATCGCCACCGTCCAGAAGCAGGCAACGGCGACCAGTACCACCAGCGGAATCGCGATCTTCCCTCGCTGCACATTGCCGCCGGCCACGGGACACTCCTTGTCGGTCGAAGGCATCAGACGCTGAAACGAATCTCCAGGATATCGCCGTCCTGCACTTCGTAGCCCTTGCCTTCGAGGCGCACCTTGTTGGCTGCCTTGGCCGCGGACATGTCTCCGGCGGCGATCAGATCATCATAGGCAGTCACCTCGGCGCGGATGAAACCACGTTGCAGGTCGGAATGAATCACGCCAGCGGCCACGGGTGCGGATGCGCCCTTGCGCACGGCCCAGGCCCGGCACTCGTCCGGACCCACGGTGAAAAAGCTCTGCAGGTCGAGAGCTCCATAACAGGCGCGGATCATTCGCCCCATGGCCGGCTCTTCGATCCCCAGATCGGTCAGGAACTCCGCGGCTTCTTCAGGCGACAGTTCCGCCAGTTCTTCTTCCATGCTGCCGCACAAAGCAACGACTTCGGCTCCGGAATCCTCCGCGGCCCGGACCACGTCCGCAGGAGCTTCGCCGCCCTCTTCGAAGTTCAGGACCACGATCATCGGCTTGAGCGTCAGGAATGCATAGCCGGAGGCGATTTTCTGCTCGTCGGGATTGAGCTCGAGATCACGCAACGGACGATCGGCCTCGAGCTGCTCCCGGAAGCGCTCCATCATGGGCGGCTCGAGTGGATTGGCCACTTTGCCCATCCGGGCCTTTTCCTTGGTCAGCTTTTCCAGCCGGTTCTCGACGATCTGCAGATCGGCCAACGCCAATTCGAGGGCAACGGTTTCCAGCTCGTTCATTGGATCGGGATCGCCGAACCCGCCATCGAAACAGCGAATCACCTGGGCCAGGGCGTCCATCTTGCGCCCGTGCTCGAGGAAGCGGGTGGCCTCGCGTCCCCCATCGGCGCCGGCGCCCGGCTCGAAGCCCGGCAGATCGACCCATTCTACCGTAGCGTGAATCTCTCGCTTGGGATTGAACATTTCGGTCAGTCGTTCCAGGCGCGGGTCCGGTACCTTGCCGATCGCACGATGCGCATCGACTCCGCCCTGGCCGGTGGGCAATCCCGCGCCGGTGATTCCATTGAACAGTGTGGTCTTGCCCGTGAACTTCAGTCCGATGATCCCGATCTGCACCTCAGCCTCCGATCAACTGCCAATATCGAGCACATGCAAATGGACTCTCCCGCGAGTCAGGAGGCAAATGGTACTTCATCGACCCCGGTGCGGCAAAACGATCCTGCGCCGGACCACGATTCCGGCTGCGGGGCGGCCGTCCGAATCGTGGTTCTCTTCGTGGCAAAGAACCTCGAAAGCCCCGGCCGCAAAGGCCCGGACCAGCTCGCCGCGTCGCAACCGATGGCGAAGATGCGGATGCCCCTCGTAGCCCGGAGCATCGCGGAAGGTTCGCGCCACCAGGACCCCGCCGGGGCGCAACCAGCCGGGAGCTTCAGCCAGCAGGGAGCGGTCGAGATAGCGGAAATTGAGGATCGCGGCCCAGGGGCCGACCAGCTTCGCCCGCATCCTGCGTAGGTCAGCCTGGACGAATCGACAGGCGACATCGCGGCTGGCAGCCAACCGGCCACCGAGTTCGAGGGCCTCCGGCTCGTGGTCGACGCCGGTCACCCGGTAGCCGCGTTCGGCAAGCCACACGCAGGCCCGGCCACTGCCGCAAGCCAGATCCAGGACCGGACCGGCGGCCGGGGGCGGCAACAGTCCTGCATGCCGGATGAGATACTCCGGAGCACGCCACAGGTGATCGGGTCCCGGACCCGAAACCCAGGCAAGTCCCACCGGCAGGGGCGCACCCGCCGTCGGCAACACCGCAGTGTCAACCCGTTCGCGTCCCCGGCTCCCCAACCATTCGGCCAAGCGTTCGGCGGTCCGCGCATCGCAGGCCACGATCAGCAGGGGTTCGTGCCGGGCCGGGAGAAAGATCGGTGGATAGGCCGCTTCCAGGGCCGAATCGGTAGATTCCTCCGGTGCGGGCAGGGACACGGACCCGGACAGATGCGCTTGTTCGAATTCCCGGGTCGGACGACAATCCAGCACCTGACCACACTTCGTGGCGGGGTGCCGGGATACCGATGCGAAAGTTACCCTCATGTCGCTGCCTTCCCGCCGATCATGCGCTCCGCCACCGCGAGCTCAAATTCGGTGCTTGTGGGCGCGCTCCGGAAATTCACTGGAATCCACCGCCTTCCGGGGACTAGAGTAGCCATCGGTGCGGTTTGCGCTTAATAATTCATCCACCGTAGCCGAAGTCAATGCTGCTCGGAATTCAATCCGGCCGAAACCGACTCGATCGATAGTTCAATTGCCCCAGGCAACTTTGCCGGCCCGATCCACTGGAGCGGGCCCAAAAGGAGAATTCGATGCCCGCGATTCGCAAATTCGTCGTAACGCCGAACCTGCCCGAGCCCCTTCAGCCACTGCTGGAGATCGCCGGCAATATCTGGTGGACCTGGAATGTCGAAGCGATCTCGTTGCTGCGGCGGGTGGACACCGAACTGTGGGACCGGCACAAGGGCAACCCCGTCGCCGTACTGGGCACCCTGTCGGCCGAGCGTGTCGCCGACCTGGCCAAGGACGAAGCCTTCCTGGCACACCTGACCCGGGTGCGAGCGGATCTGAACCGCTACCTGACCATCAGTTCCTGGTACGAAAAGGAGCACGGCGGAGAACCGCAGGCAAAAGTCGGCTATTTTTCGCTCGAATTCGGCCTGCACGAGTCACTCCCGCTGTACTCGGGCGGTTTGGGCATTTTGGCCGGCGATCATCTGAAATCCGCCTCGGACCTGGGCGTACCGCTGGTCGGAATGGGACTGGCCTACCAGAGCGGTTACTTCCGCCAGTACCTCAATCACGATGGCTGGCAGATGGAAGAGTACCCCGTCAACGATTTCTACAACATGTCCATGGAACTCGTGCGCACCGACGAGGGCCGCCAGATGAAGATCGAGGTCACCTACCCCGGCCGCACCGTGCAGGCGAGGATCTGGAAGGTTCAGGTCGGACGCAATCCACTCTTCCTGCTGGACACGAATTTGAAGGAAAACCTGCCCGAGGATCGCGAACTGACAGCCAGACTGTACAGCGGCGACAACGACATGAGGGTTCGCCAGGAGATCCTGTTGGGCATCGGCGGTTTGCGCGCCCTGGTGAAGATGGGCCTGGAGCCGACGGTCTGTCATCTGAACGAGGGCCACTCGGCATTCCTGGCTCTCGAACGTATCGCCATGCTGATGGAACAACGAGACCTGGACTACAGTACCGCCTTTGAGATCGTGCGCGCCAGCAACGTGTTCACGACGCACACGCCGGTGCCGGCCGGGAACGACCAGTTTGCGCCGGACCTGATCCGTACCTACCTGCCGGGCATGGCCGAACGACTGGGACTGGGCATCGAGGGCTTGCTGGCGCTCGGTCGGCAGGATCCGGCGGACCAGAACGAGAACTTCACGATGCCGGTACTTGCGCTGCGCCTGAGCCGCTCGGCCAACGGTGTCAGCGAACTGCACGGCCACGTCTCCCGCAATATGTGGCAGAAGGTCTGGCCACAGGTGCCGGCCGAGGAAATTCCCATTTCACACGTGACCAACGGTATTCATACGCGTAGTTGGCTGTGCCATGAAATCGCCCGGTTGTACGATCGCTATCTGGGCCCACGCTGGTTCGAGGAGCCGACGAATCAGACGCTGTGGGATCGTGTGAAGCAGATCCCCGACGCCGAACTGTGGCGCTCGCACGAGCGAATGCGTGAACGTCTGGTCGGTTTCGTGCGGGGTCGCCTGCGCGATCAGCTGAAAGCCCGGGGCGCCAACCGCGCCTGGATCCGACAGACCAGCGAAGTACTCGACCCCGAGGCCCTGACGATCGGATTCGCACGCCGCTTTGCGACCTACAAACGCGCGGCTCTGCTGCTGCGCGACCCGGCGCGATTGAGCGCGATCCTGAATGATCCGGAACGACCGGTGCAATTGATCTTTGCCGGCAAGGCGCACCCGAAGGATCACCCGGGCAAGGAAATCATCCGGCAGCTGGTCCACCTGGCGCAGCAGCCCGAATTCCGCAAGCGGATCGCCTTCGTCGAAGATTACAACATCGAGGTCGCGCGCTACCTGGTGCAGGGTGTCGACGTCTGGCTGAACACGCCGCGCCGACCGTTCGAAGCCAGCGGCACCAGCGGCATGAAAGTTCCGCCCAACGGCGGCATCAACTTGTCCATCCTGGACGGTTGGTGGTGCGAGGGATACGAAAGTGACAACGGCTGGGCCATCGGCGCGGGCGAGGACTACGAGGATCAGGAATATCAGGACGAGGTCGAAAGCACCTCGCTGTACGACCTGCTGGAGAACGAGATCGTCCCGACCTTCTACGAGCGCAGCAGTGATGACGTACCGCGCGAATGGACGCGTGTCATGAAAAATTCGATGCGCACCGTGAACGCCGAATTCAACACCAATCGCATGGTCGAGGAATACACGAACCGGTTCTATATGCCGAGTATCCAGAATGCGGACCGCCTCGGTGAAGGGAAATTTTCCAAGGCCAGGGAACTGGCCGACTGGCGAACGCGCGTGACCGATGCGTGGCCGAATCTGCGTGTCATCGATGTCGCGGGACCCAGGCATCAGGCCCAACCCATGGGCGAGATGATGCAGGTCTCAGCAACACTCGATCTCGGCGGCATCCCTGCCGACGAGGTGTTGGTCGAGGCCTATCACGGTCTGCTCGACACAACGGGTCATATCGCCGATGGTGAGACGACGACCCTGTTTGCCAACGAGCCGAACCCGGACGGAAGCGTTTCCTTCACCGGGGAAATTCCCTGCCGCCGTGCGGGCCGACGCGGATTCACGGTGCGCGTGGTGCCCCGAAAGGACGGCTTCCCCCTGGGCCGGTTCGAAACCGGCCTGGTGAGTTGGTGGAATGACGAGGGACAATCCGTCGGCAAGACCGCCAGAGGGAAGAATGAACCCGTCAGGGCGGGGTAGCTGAAGCCGCATCGTCCGGATGGAAATTTCCGCGCGGGCCGGCCCTGAGCCGGCTCGCGTTCCCTGCAACGCGAAAATCTGCTATGCTTCCCGCCACGGATTCTGTTTCCCCGACCAAGGTGTGGCGCCCATGAACCGACGACTGTTGTTGATTTCCCTGTTCATCATCCTGATGGCTCCCGTTACCCGGGCAGCCGACGTCGAATACAGCACCACCGGCGTCATGGACACCCCGGCCACCCATGGTGGTGATCGCGACTTCTGGGGATCCGAGTTCATCACCTACTGGGCCAACGAGACCGGCCGGGACGTGATCGTCGAGGAACTGGCCTGGCCCTGCGGTGGATGGTGGGCGCAGTTCTGGTACGTGTGGATCACCGAGACCCTGCCGGCCGACCCCTACACGCTCGAGTTCTACGATTCCTTCGTGGCCGTCAGCGAAGATGGGACCGAATGGCCGCCCAGCACCTACACCTATATCGACGTGTCCGACAAGAACATCGTGATTCCCGCAGGCGCGGGCATGTACTTCGGATACAGCAACCCGGGCATGGGCGGACAGATCGTTTTCAATGGAGTCGACACCTACTCCTGGCTGAACGATTCGTGGGATCGGGATGGCGACTACGGACGAACAGCGGTGCTTCAGTTCAAGGGATCATTCGGCGCCAGCCCGGTCCGGAGCGATGTCACTCCCGGCGCTGTCAGCCTGAGCAACCATCCCAACCCTTTCAATCCCGCGACCACGATCACCTTCTCCGTGCCTGATGAGATGCGGGTGGATGTTGCCGTCTACTCTCTCCAGGGACATCTCGTACGTGAACTGGTCCAGGGTCAGCGGAGATCCGGAACCCACCAGGTGCGGTGGGATGGAACCGATGCCAGCGGTCGAAGCGTTCCTTCCGGAATCTATTTTGCCCGGATCGTGACCGAGGAAGGTTCAGTGACCCGGAAACTCGTGGTCGCCAAGTAACTCGCCAAGTAACCGTTCCCACGTTCAGGGTTTTTGACAAAAACCGATCGTAGCGGCAACCCTGACTCTCGGTTACCGTACCACTTTCGATTGTCGTCCGAAGGGCGCCGTCCCTCCCCGTCCATGGGCGCCCGTTATTCCACCGATCAGGAGATCCAACATGAAAAAAGTCCTGCTTGCAGTCCTGGCAGCGCTCACGCTGCTGACCGGCTCGGCGCTGGCGGATCAGACGCTGCTGCTCCACCAGCCCGACATCTCGGATACCCAGCTGGTCTTCGTCTACGCCGGCGATCTGTGGATCGCGCAGCGCGACGGCACCGCAGCCCGGCGCCTGACGACCAGCCCCGCCACCGAGGCCTACCCGATCTTCTCGCCCGACGGCAAATGGATCGCCTTCTCGGCCAATCTGGAAAACAACACCGATGTCTACGTGATCGCCGCCGCCGGCGGACAGCCGAAACGGCTGACCTGGCACCCGGGATTCGACTGGGCGATGGACTGGACCGCCGATGGCAAGGAAGTGGTCCTGGTCTCGGGTCGCGAGACGGACCATGGCCGGTCGTACCACCTGTACCATGTCTCGATCGACGGCGGACTACCGCAGAAACGCATGGAAGCCCGGATCGTACAGGGCACCTACGACACCGATGCTTCGCACCTCGCCTACATCGACTTCCTCTCCGGCTACAACGGTCTGTTCGGCGGCAGTTCAGGCTGGAAGGGCTACCGGGGCGGCACCACACCGGCAATCCGCGTCATGGACCTGAAGGCCGGGACGGCAACGAAGATCGACGGCGCCGGCGCCACGAACTTCAACCCGATGTGGGTCGGCCAGGATGTCTACTTCATCTCCGACCGTGAGAACGAACTGTACAATGTGTTCCGCGCGACCCCGGATGGTGCGATCGAGCGTGTGTCCGGAGAAAAGACCTGGGACGTACGCGCGGCGAACGCCCACAACGGAACCATCGTCTACGAATCGGGCGGCCGCCTCAAGAGCATGGATGCCACCACCGGCAAGACGAACGAGATCAAGATCCGGATCAGGCCCGACCTGCCGCAATTGCGCACGGAATGGAAGAACGCCGGGCGTACGCTGCAGGATGCGGACATCTCCCCGCACGGCAAGCGCGCGATCGTTACCGCCCGTGGCGAGGTTTTCACCGTACCGGTCAAGGACGGCTCGACGCGCAACATCACCCACACCGGCAACCAGCGCGAGTACACCGCACTGTGGTCGCCCGATGGCGGCAGCATTGCCTATATCGTCGACTCCCTGAAAGGACAGAAACTGGTCATCACCGATCAGAAGGGCGTTGAGCAGGAATCGCACAAGCTGGGCCCCTACTTCTATTTCCTGATGGAATGGAGCGCCGGCGACCAGGGCCGCATCCTGTTTCGGGACAATCACCTCTCGCTGTACGTGATGGAAGTCGACGGCGGCAAGATCACGAAGATCGCCACCGGCGCACGCCGCGAAGGCATCGGTGCCTCGTTCTCGCCGGACGGCCGCTGGCTCGCATACACCCAGGAACAGCCCAACTATCTCGGCGACCTGATGCTGCGCAACCTCGACAGCGGGAAGACCGTGAAGGTCACCGATGGCATGGCGGATGCGGCGGCGCCGGCGTTCAGCCGCGACGGGAAGTACCTGTACTTCGCCGCCTCGACCAATGCCGGACCGTTGCAGGTCGGCCTGAACATGACCAGCCAGGAACGCCCCTACCGGGCCGGCCTGTACGCCGTGGTATTGGCGGCCGATGGTACTTCACCGCTGGAGCCCATACCGGGGGATGAAGAGGTCGAGAGTGCGGACGAGGAGAAGTCCGACGGGGACAAGGGCGAGAAGAAGGACAACAAGAAGGACGATGAGGAGAAGGATGCCGACCAGACGCAGATCGATCTGGACGGACTGAGTGACCGTATCGTCGCGCTGCCGGTCGCCGTACGGAACTACGGCTCGCTGTCCGTCGGCGAGGACGGCAACCTCTACTACATCCAGGCCGTCCAGCCCGGCGGCACCGTCGAGCCGCCCGGAGGCTTCGCCCAGCAGGAAAACGCCCTGTGGCGCTTCGATCTGGAGGAAAAGGAAGCCTCCGAACTGATGTCCGGCGTGGGTGGATTCAGATTTGCGGCCGACGGCAAGCATCTGCTGATCATGAAGATGATGGGCGGCATCGTGATCGCCGAGGCCGGCGCCAAGCTCGATCCCGAACCGTTGGACATGAGCGGCATGAAAGTCCGCGTGAATCCGCGCGAGGAATGGGCTGTGATCTTCGACGAGGTCTGGCGCATGGAGCGCGACTACTTCTATGACCCGGACATGCATGGACTGGACTGGGACGCGATCTACCAGCGCTACCGCCCGCTGGTCGACCATGTCGGGCGCCGCGAGGACCTGAATATCCTGATGGTCGAGATGATCGCCGAAATGCAGGTCGGCCACAACCGGGTCGGCGGCGGCGACGTTCATCGTGAACAGGGTGTCGGCGCGGGCCTGCTGGGAGCCAACTTCCGGATCGAGGACGGCCACTACCGAATCGACCGCCTGTACACCGGCGAGACCTGGAACCCGTTCGTCGAGGCACCGCTGGCCCAGCCGGGCAACGCGGCCCACGAAGGCGAATTCATCCTGGCCATCAACGGACGCGATCTGACCGATCAGGACAATATCTTCGAGCAGCTCCAGGATACGGTCGGTGAACAGGTCACACTGCGTGTCGGCCCGAAGGCCAACGGCAAGGACGCGCGGGAGATCATCGTCGAACCCACCGGCCGGGAACGCGGCCTGCGGCTGTGGAACTGGATCGAGAACAATCGCCGGCAGGTCGATGAGGCCACCGGGGGCCGCGTGGGCTACGTCTACATGCCCAACACGGCCGGCGCCGGCTACACATTCTTCAACCGGATGTTCTTCGCCCAGGTCGACAAGGATGCCGTCATCATCGACGAACGCTCGAACGGCGGCGGACAGGCAGCGAACTACATCATCGAGGTTCTCGGCCGCAAACACCTGTCCGGCTGGAAGGATCGTGACGGGATGGTCTACAACACGCCGGCCGGAGCGATTCATGGGCCGAAGGTGATGCTGATCGACCAGGATGCCGGCTCGGGCGGCGACTACATGCCGTACGCCTTCCGCGAAGCCGGCATCGGCAAGCTGATCGGCACCCGTACCTGGGGCGGCCTGATCGGTATTGCGACCAACCCCGGTGTGATGGACGGCGGCTACCTGACCGTTCCCTTCTTCCGCTTCTACAATGCGGACCACCAGTGGTCGGTGGAAAACGAGGGAGTGACTCCCGATATCGAGGTCGAGCTGGACCCGATCGCCACCAACCGCGGTGTCGATTCGCAGCTGGAGAAGGCCATCGAAGAGATATTGGATGAGCTGAAGACCTTTGTGGATCCGGTTCCGGACGAGGCCCCGGCCTACCCGAAGGAGCTCGGAAAATAGAGAACCCCGGGTTTCCAATCATGGGCCGCTTCCCCCTGTCGGGAGCGGCCCATCGGCTGTCTGGAATCAGGCGTGACCCAGGAGGTGTTCGACCA
>JANTGJ010000078.1 GCA_024762975.1 Candidatus Krumholzibacteriia bacterium | reverse complement strand
GCTCTGGTGGGCACGGAATACTGCACCGATATCATGATCGACCCGTCCACGCCGGGCGAGGTCTACTGCGCGATGCGTACCGATGGCATCTATCGGTCGACCACCTACGGCACCGGCATGGTGAAGCAGTCCGTTGGGATGCCGACCAGTGGTTTTCGGCGAATCAACTTCGCCATCAGCGAATCGAACCCACAGGTCCTGTACGCCGCGTTTGCCGCAGACAACGGTGCGCTCCATGGCATGTACAAGACCATCAACGGCGGCGACGCCTGGTTCCAGCTGACGGCCACGCCTGAGTACATGGGTGGCCAGGGCAACTACGACAACTGCATCACCGTGGATCCGGCCAACGAGAACATCGTGTACGCGGGCGGCAACTTCCCCTTCGGCGGCGCGGGCGACTACGGCCTGATCAAGACCATCGACGGCGGAACCACCTGGAACGACGTGAACATCGGCATCGATGGCAGCCAGCCCCATCCGGATCATCACATTTTCGCCTGGGGCAACGACGGCCGTCTGTGGATGGGTAACGATGGCGGCGTCTGGTACACCACCGACGGCGGCCAAACCTACACCAACTGCAACGCGACACTCGCGCTGGGCCAGTTCTACACGGCGGTCATCCATCCCTCGAACGCGAATTTCGTGCTGGGCGGCACGCAGGACAACGGCTCGGCGCGCTTCGACGGCGTCGACGCCTGGCCTCAGGTCGTCGGAGGCGACGGCGGCCCCAACGCCGTGGAGTGGGATAGTCCGAACATCTACTACACGACCTATGTGCGACTCTGGTATCTGTACAAGTTCGACAACGGCTCCTACGTGGATCAGGTCGCCGGTCCCTGGGACGGTGACCGCGCCAGTTGGTGCAATTCGCCGCTGACGGTGGATCAGAACCAGGCCGACACGATCCTGGCCGGAACGCACCGCGTATGGAGGACGACCGACAGCGCAGGCAATTGGACCGCGATCAGTGGTGATCTGACGGACGGATCGGGTTATCTGCTGGCGCTCGCAATTGCCAACGGCGCTTCGAACACGATTTACAGTGGATCGAGTGACGGCAAAGTCTTCGTTACCACGGACGCCTCGATCTGGGACGACCGCAGCAGCGGGCTGCCTCCGCGAAAGATCGGGGATATCGCGCTCGATCCGGACGACTGGCAGTCGGCCTTCCTGTGCGCCGACCAATCCAGCGGCGGACGCGTGTTTTTCACCGACGACGCCGGCCTCGTGTGGCAGGACGTCACCGGCGATCTGCCCGACGGTCTGCGCGCGCTGTGCCTCGCCGTGGACTTCCGCCCCGAAGTGCCGCGACTGTATGCGGGCACGGATTACGGGGTGTACTTCTCACTGGATGCGGGCGTGAGCTGGGCCAAGGCCGACGCCGGCCTGCCCAACCTCGCGATCTACGACCTGGCGCTCGACACCACCAACAGCCTGCTGGTGGCCGGCACGCACGGCCGCGGCATGTGGCGCGCGGTGCTGGACGTGACCGCGCCGACCGTAGCTCTGACAGCCCCGGTCGGCGGCGAAACCTGGTCCATCGACCAGAACGTGCAGATCACCTGGACGGCCAGCGACAACATCGCCGTCGAGGCGGTGGACATCCTGCTGTCGCGCGATGGCGGAGCCACCTACCCCGAAACCCTGGCCAGCGGCATCGCCAACAGCAGCAGCTTCGACTGGATGGTTACCGGCCCGATCTCGAGTCTGTGCCGGGTGCAGGTCATCGCGACCGACGCTGCGACCAACGAGGCCATGGACGCCAGTTCGGGCGACTTCGTCGTCAATCTGCCGACATCGGCGGGCGATGCCCCCGCGGCGGTCACGGCCCTGCGCGGAGCCAGCCCCAATCCCTTCAACCCGTCCACGAACATCGCCTTCGAATTGGGCAGCGATACGCGCGCCCGCATCGAGGTGTACTCGATCGACGGACGCCTGGTGCGCACGCTGGTCGATGAGTCGCTGTCGGCCGGGCCGCACAGTGCCACCTGGAATGGCCGCGACGATGCGGGACAGGCGGTGGCCTCGGGCAACTACCTGTTCACGCTGACCACGGCGGACGGATTCCGGAAGACGGGCAAGGTGTTATTGATGAAGTGATCCAGCGCTCCTGAAAGGAACGGCCCCCGATCGATGGGACCGGGGGCCGTTTTCGTCCATGACTGTTCGAATCGCTTGTCTACTTCTTCCGCACCGGAAAAACCCCCGCCAACGCATCCCGGCAGATGTCCTTCAGGTCCTCGTCGAAATCCTTCTTCAGAATCCACTCGACGTAGCCTCGATCATCCGGATTCGAGCACACCGTCTTGAGGGTCTTGCCCTTCAGTTTCCCGAAGGTGAACTCGGGTTCACCGTGGTCATTCCAGATCAGCTTGCGGCCACGGTCGACGAAGCGTTTGCGGTCGGCGTTGCAGAAGTCGTGCAGTTCCTGGGTCGTATCCGGGACCTCGTCGTAACGGCCGACCTGCGCGTCGAGGATCTCGAGTGTGGCGGTCGTATCGACCAGCGCGGAGTGGGCCCCCTCGAGATCCTTGTCGCAGAAGAAGCGGTAGGCGGCTGTCAGGTCGCGGCGCTCCATTTTATGGAAGATGATCATCGCATCGAGGTGACGCGCATCATCCAGATCGAGGTGGCTGCCGGAGCGGTTCAGTTCCCTCTGCAACAGTGGCTGGTCGAAACGGATCGAGTTGTAGCCGGCCAGGTCGGCGCCATCGAGGTGTTCCTCCACCTCGCCACGGATCTGGGCGAATGTGGGCTGGTCTCGCACATCGGCGTCGCTGATGCCGTGGATGGCCGTGGCCTGCGGCGGAATCGGGCACTCGGGATTGACCAGCGTTTCGAAGGTCCTGCGCGTACCTGAAGGTTCGACGCGGATGATCGCGATCTGGACGATGCGGTCACGGTTGGTGTCGGTGCCGGTGGTCTCGAGATCAAAGACGGCGAGCGGGCGATCCAGTCGCAGGTTCTGCATCCGTGTCCCCTTCGGGTTTACTTTCCTTCCAGCAGGCGATCGCCCAGCCGGTCCGGCAATCCGGCGCCGAGAATATCCTCGCGCGCGGCCGCCACATCGTACTCGACCCGGTGGAATCGCAACACCTCGGCTTCGTCATCCCAGACGGCGAACGAGGATCGCCAATCCCCATCGCGCGGCTGTCCCACACTGCCGGGATTGATGATGTAGGCGTGTTGCCGGTCGAGCGAAAAATCGAGGGCCCGATCGTAACGCAACACTTCGCCATCGTATAGCACCGGGTGGTGCGTGTGGCCCAGGAAACAGCGTGTCAGACCCTGCCGCCTCATTTGATCGACCGTCAAACTGAAATCGATCTTGAAATAGGTGTACTGGTTGTAGCTGGACGGCGAGCCATGGCAAAGCAGAACGTCCGGACGATGACTGATCGTGTCGGGCAGGCCGGCCAGGTAGGCCAGATCCTCTTGCGAGAGCATGTCCCGATTCACCGCTGCGGCGATCTTGGACCGCTCGTTGAAACCCTCGCCCTTTTCGCGGCCGGTGACCATGGCGTCGTGGTTGCCGGTCAGGGCCTTTGCCCCCACGTCGCGCAACAAGGCCAGGCACTCGGTCGGGCGCGCGCCGTATCCCACCTGATCGCCCAGGCAGTACACTGCGTCACACTGCAAGCGCTCGACCTCGGCCAGGACCGCGGTCAATGCCTGCAAATTGCTGTGGATGTCCGACACGAAGGCGATGCGGCTCATGGCGCTCGAGGTCCTCGGTCATTCCGGTGCGATGCCGGGTCATATCCGAAACGAAACAATTAGCATGCATGGTAATCGATTTCGCGCCGGACGCCAAAACCTCAACCCATCGCGGGCTCGATCCACGAGGAGCGCTCTGCGGCCAATTCGACGGCACCCGGATGTCGCTGCAGGTAGGAATCAACCAGTTCGGCAGCCTCGTCGGTGCGTCCGCAGGCGTGTAGGAACTGGCTCAGGTTCCAGATGGAGTCGACATCGTCCGGAGCATTCTTCAAGGCTTTGACCGCCTCGAAGACAGCATCGTCGCGCATTCCCGATTCCCACAAAGCACAGGCCAGGTTGTTGCGCGCGCGGGCCCGGCTTTCGTCCTGCTGCAGCACCTGGCGAAAGATCTCGACCGCCGCCGCGTAGTCACCGGCAGTGTAGCGTCGTTCGCCGCAGGCGATCCATTGCTCCAGTCGGGTCGGATCGGCGGACTCGATCCAGGGAAGATTCGGCCCGGCCCGGCGGCACAGGCGCTGATACAGATCGCGCACCTCGGGCGACAGCGACTCGGCGCCCCTTTCGTGGTTCCGCAATTGGGGACGAATCGAGGCAGTGGCCTCGTGCAAGGTCGCGTCGGGCACATCCCAGCCCAGCCATTCCGTCAAACGACGCAATTCGTTCTTCGGTTCGGCCAGCAGCGTGTCGTAGTGCGTAACGATGCAGTCCAGGTCGAGTACGGCCAGGTCCTCTTCCAGGCGCTCGTTGTAGCGGTGCCAGAGATCCAACCCCAGCGCCTGCGAGATCCCGTTGCGACGGCTCAGCGAAGCGGCGACTTCGATCGGGTCACGCAGGCAGACTACGACGCGTGGCTGATCCAGCTGTGCGGCCCAGAAAGGCAGGAGCAGGCTCGACCGCGGATCCTGCCAGCCCCACACATCGGTCGCACCAGCCTGCACGCCGGCGATGCACTGCGCCGCCTGCGGCGCATAGGCCAACAATTGATTCGGATCGATCGTCGTCGCCGGCGGGAAATCCCACCCGGCACCCCGACTGGCCAGGATCCGATCAGCGAGGGTCACGAAATCGACATTCTCCCAGAAGCCGGCCGGGTTGTCCGGGCGGGCCTCCAGTAACCGTTCAGTCTGCCCCAGATGCAATCCGCAGAGGTTCAGCAGGCGGGTCGTCATCGACGTTCCCGAACGGTGCATCCCAGTGATAAGCAAGGCGTTGGAGGCTTGATTTTGCGTCATCAATCTAGTAATCCGTCCCGTGGCGAGGGCGAACCGGGGCGACTCGTTGTACCGGACGGCCGCCCCGGGTCCTTGTGGCTTTCCTGATGAGCCGCCTGTGTTGCTTGGCGCTCGGGCGGGAGTTGCAATCCCGGTGCCACGGCCACGTCATATGTGCTAGGCTTGCCTTCGGTCGAAGGCCTACGCCTCCGGCACCACGTGGATCCACTCCGGATGCAAACCGCTCTCGCCGGCGTGGATCGCACAGAGCAGCTCACGCAGCTTCAGCGTCAGCGGGCCCTCGCCGCCGTCGGCGATCTGGTGATCGTGACCCTGGTAGTGCATGATGCCGACCGGCGTAACCACCGCGGCGGTACCGCAGGCGAAGACTTCCTTCAGCTTACCGCTGTGCGCATCTTCGATAATCTCGGCGATGGACGGGTGCTCCTCGACCCAGTTCAGGTCCATATCCTTCAGCAGCTGGCCGACCGAGTCACGCGTCACGCCGTCCAGGATGGTATCGCCCGCCGGTGCGGTGATGATCTTGTCCTCGTAGACGAACATGATATTCATCGCGCCCATCTCTTCGACGTACTTCATCGTGCGCGCATCCAGCCAGACGATGTTGTCGTAGCCGGCCTCCTGGGCCAGGTCGATCGGCAGCAGGGCCGCGGCGTAGTTACCGCCGGTCTTGGCGTAGCCGGTGCCGCCCGGAGCCGAGCGCACGTACTTCTCTTCGACGCGCAGCTTCAGCGGGTTGATGCCGCCGGCGAAGTAGCTACCCACCGGACCGATAATCACGAAGAAGGTGTACGTCGTACTGGCCTTCACTCCGAGCGTGGGCTGGGTCGAGATCATCGTCGGGCGGATATACAGCGCGTTGGGGCTCTCGGGCACCCAGTCGCGATCCGTAGCGATCAGTTTCTCCAGCGCCTCGAGGAAGAGGTCCGCATCCACGCGCGGCATCCGCATGCGGTCGCACGAGATGTTGAAGCGGCGGATGTTCTTGTCCGGACGGAACATGTGCACCGAACCATCTTCGGCCTTCTTGTAGGCCTTCATGCCCTCGAAGATCTCCTGGCCGTAGTGCAGCACCTTGGCGGCCGGATCGATCGAGAAGGGTCCATACGGAACGATGCGCGGGTCCTTCCAGGCGCCATCCACATAGTCCATGACGAACATATGCGGCGTGAAGGTCTGGCCGAAACCGAAGTTCGATTTCGGCGGCGTCGCCGGATTGGGATTCCTGGTGATCTGGATGTCCATCCCGGTCTCCTTGTCGTTGCGGGGGCGGCAGGGCGCGTTTCCGATCGTCGGTCGCGTATCAACCAATGTCACTGCCCCGGTTCCCAATCGGGCGATTCTACCCGGATCGGGGAATCTTTCTGTGCTCTCGAATTTCGTCATTCGAGGTCCGGAAATCAACCAGAGCATCGTCTGGCAGCAGGAATCAAAGGAGGAACGTCGGGAATATAAAAAAACCCGGATGATTCTCTCGCCCAAGGAATCATCCGGGTTCGGGGGGCAGTGGAACCGGGTTCGCCCGACCGGTCCCGCTGCTATCGATCCGGCCCCTCGCTATTGGCCAGATCAGGAGGCGTCAACATCCTACCTATTGCAATAACGGGACCGGACACCTGGGGAAAAACACAACCAACTACAATGATATCAGTTATGATTTTTTGATTTTGGTCTCGCAATTTCCACACCCTCCAGAATTCGCAGATGTGTCCCAAAAATGTGTCCCACTTGTCCCACAAAACGGGACACCGGGACACCGCAAGTGCAATGAAAAGGACGAAACGTCCTCTCGGAGACCGACTTGCCAACCTATCGCCGTGGTGCTAGCATCACATGGGGATGATTCTCACACGCCCGCAACTTGATTGCCCGATGAAAGCGGATCCATGATCGGCCGGACGATATCTCACTATGAGATCGTCGCCGAGATCGGCGGCGGCGGTATGGGTCAGGTCTACCAGGCCCGCGACACGCGGCTGGGGGTCGTGCGGGCGCTGAAATTTATCCACCCTCACCTGGTCTCGGATGAGGAATTCAAGGCCCGTTTCCTGCGCGAAGCCCAGACCGCCTCGGCGCTGGATCACCCCAACATCTGTACCATCCACGAGGTCGACGAGACCGAAAACGGCCGCCCGTTCCTCTGCATGACCTACTACGAAGGCCAGACGCTGACCGAGTGCCTGAAGGACGGTCCGTTGCCGATCGCGGACATCCTTCCGATCGGCTATGCGATTGGACAGGGCCTGGCCTGTGCCCACCGGCAGGGCATTTTCCACCGCGACATCAAACCCGATAATGTGATGGTCAGCGACGACGGCTTCATCAAGATCCTGGATTTCGGATTGGCCAAACTGGCCACCGGGGCTGACTTGACCGCACCGGCGACGAATCTGGGCACGGCGCGCTACATGGCCCCCGAACAGATCGATGGTTCCGGCGCCGATGCCCGCACCGACGTCTGGGCCCTCGGTGTGGTTCTGTACCAGTTGGCGACCGGTCGCGTGCCCTTCGACGGCGAACACGATCCGGCCGTCCTGTACTCCATCCTGCACGAACCGGCGACCCCGCTGCGCGAGATCGATCCGACGCTGCCCGACGCTTTCGTCGACACGGTCGAGAGCTGTCTGGTGAAGGACCCGGAGCAACGTTGTGCCTCGGTCGAGGATCTATTGGAGGGTTTGGTTGGCGCGGCTGCGGAAATCGGTCAGAACACCCTGCTGGGCGGGCTGACCGCCTCGGCGTTGCACACCAACGGCGCGCCCGCGAACCGGCGTCGCCGAAGGCCCTGGCCGTGGCTGGTCGCTGCTGTGATCCTGGTCGCCTCGGCCGTCGGCGGTGGCTGGTGGCATACGCGGGAACCCGGCCCCTATTCGACCGAATTGCGTCTGGCGGTGATGCCGCTGGAGAACCAATCCCACCCGAGGTTGGATCCGTTGACCCAAGGGCTGACCGTGCTGCTGGTCGATTTATTCGAGGAATCCTCCGCGATTCACGGTTCGATGTGGGTCGTGCCGGACCGGCTCGTGCGATACGCCGATCTTCGCGATCTCGCGGCAGCCGAAAACACATTCGGCGTCAATCGTATCCTCACCGGCAACGTGCAACGCCATGCGAACGGACACCTGTTGCGATTGGTATTGCGGGATGCCGCCACGACCGAGCGGCTGGTCTCGGCGTCCATCGGTTTCGACACACGTCACCCACAGGCACTGGTCGATTCGCTGCCCTGGGTTTTGGCGAAGCTCGCCGATCTGGACCAGGTGCCCGATCACTGGAACGGCCACCTGTATCCCGGCGATGGTGATGGACTGGAATCGTATCTCGCCGGACTCGGGTTGTTGGCGGAACGGGATCCGGCAGGCGCCGTCGAGGAGCTGCGCCCGCTGGCGATCCGGCAACCCTCGTTTGCGGGCGGAATCGAAATGCTCGGCTGGGCATTGTGGCAGTCGTACCTGCACGATGGGCGCGACGCACAACGGGACTCCGCAATCATGCTGGTGCAGCAAGCTTCGGGCATCGAACCGCACAACTGGCGTCCGTTGTACCATCTGGGGGAAATCCTGCGCCTGCTGGGACGGAACGAAGAGGCCCTCGCCGCATTCGACGAAGCATGCGCAATGAAGCCCGGATTCCCATTGCTCAGCGATCACCGTTCCCGGGTCCTGGACGAATTGGGCCGACGCAGTGAAGCCGAAAACGCACTGGCGGCAGCGATCGGATTGCGACCGGACTATTTCGAAGTGCATCGGTTGCTGGCCGGGCATTTCACATCCGATGACAACGAACTGGAGGCCGCCGCTCGCGAGTACCGGAAAACGATCGAATTGGCTCCCGAGGACTCGTACACCCATCAGCGGCTGGGCGTGCTCTACAACGGACTTGGCGACATTCCGCGCGCGCGCGAACACTTCGAACGCGCCTTCCAGCTGGTTCCGAATTTCGAGAACGTGTCGAATGTGGGTCGAATGTGCTACATCGACGGGAACTACGAGGAGGCGGCGCGCTACTACGAACTGGCCCTGGACATGGGTGGGATCAACGATTCCGCTACCTGGGGCAACCTGGCCATTGCGCTGTACTGGACGGACGGCAGGCGGGCCGAGTCGGTGACACGATTCGAGCGGGCCATCGAATTGCTGACCCACGAACTCGATTCCTCGCCGAACGACACCGGGCTCATCTCCAACCTGATCGAATACCACGCGATGGCCGGCAAGACCGACGAGACGCTTCAGCTGATCAAGCAATACGAACCGCTGGCCAGTGGCGATGCCGCACTGCTCTACCGGATCGGTGATGCCTACGAACTGGTCGGGGACCGGAACGCAGCATTGCGAACGCTCGGTGAAGCGATTCGAAACGGTTTCGCAATCGAGGAAATCAGGGCGACCAAGGAGCTCGAAGACCTTTGCGCTGATCCGATCTTCGTGCAAATGACCGGGGAGAAGCCGCCCTCGGAGGTGGCGCCTACCAGGCCTTGACCCGCAGGGCCGTGGAGGGAGACGACATGAGTCCGAATCCGCCATTTCAATCTCTGCGCTTCCAGGGCCGGGACGTCCTGCACCGCCCGGATCATGTGATCCTCCAGCTCCAGGACGAGAATGTACGCGCACGCGATGTGTTGGACGACGCTCTCGATGGCGATCCCTACCGGATCGTGGCCCGGGACGGGCATCGCTGGCTGTACGTCCGGGTCGAGAAGAAGCGGAGCATACTGGACCTCGTTGCGATACTGGACAGGACGCGAGGAGTGGCATGGGCCGAACCCGACCTCGTTTTCAGCCCACTGGAAGACCCCAACGATCCCATGCTGAAACCGGAGCATCCCCGGTATCAATGGGGTGTGGATTGCCTGAATCTCCGCGAAGCATGGAAGCGAACCACCGGCAAGGACTCGGTCCTGATCGGACTGATCGATACCGGGATCGCGTTGGGCGATCCTCCGGACAACGGCTCCGTGCTGGGCCAGAGCCTCCAGGGCTACCCCACTCATGAAGACCTGGCGGACGGCAACTTCATCGCCGGCCGAAGCTATGTGCAGCCGAACAACCAGCCTCCCATCGCCTGGCCGAAAGACGCCTATGGACACGGAACGAACCTGGCCGGAATCCTTGCCGCCGTGACCGGAAACGGCAAAGGGATGGCCGGCGTCAACCGGGTATCACCGGTCTACGTCAGCAACGTCACGGACTATGGCAAGACGACGTCGGGGCTACTGCTCCAGGGAATCCAGGACCTGTTGCTCTCCGCGGAGGCCGCAGGCATCGATCGTGTCGTCATCAACCTCGCATTTGCCCTGGACATCAAAGCCGTCCGGGACGAGTCCGTTGACTCGCGATTTTCCCATGCAGTACGTCAAATATTCACTACCGTCGTCGAGCACGGGGCGATCCTGTGTCTGGGCGGGGGCAACGACTACAACGAAACCAAGGGCCCGCAGTACATCGAATATCCCGCTCGGCTCGGGCTGCTGGACCCCGAATTCGCCGAGTACGCGGTGGTGGCCGGCGCCGTCGCACCAGACCTCAAGCTGTGGCACGGATCTGCGCGAGGGTATGCGGATCTGGTATTCGCACCGGGCAGCAATATTTGGACGACCCACCGCTCCGGGGACTACAAGGAAGAATTCGGAACGTCGATGTCGACCGCCTATGTCGCCGGCGTCGCCTCGTTGATGTGGAGCTACGCACCCGATGCGACCGCGCAGGAGATCGTCCGTTGCCTGAAGTGCACGGCCCGGAAGCCGTCCGCGGAAGCGGATCACCGAATCGTGAACGCTTGTGCGGCCGTTGACTCCGTGGGGGCGAAGATCATTCTACTCCCACTGGCTTTCCATTTCGAAGAACTCGATCACGAACTGAACCAGATCGGATTGATCGAGCTCGAAATCGCAACCTGTTCAACCGTCACCTTCCGCGTGACCACCCTGGGCCATTCCTTCGGGATTGCCAGCGGTTTGTACCACCACGACCCCTGCTTGAATCCGATCTTCACACTTCCGGCACACTACCTCGCCGACGACCCACCGGACGTCTCCGGCACGGTACGCATCGAATGCGTCGAGTTTCGTAAAATGACCTGGGATGTGGAGCTGCGCGGCTCCCGGAATCCGCGCAGCTGACCGGAAACAACTCGGATCAGGGCGTATCACCCACCTTGACCTTCGGGGTGCCGATGGGACAGGGAATGCCGAGCGAATAGCCCTGGGTCTCGCTCTTGGCATGCAGCACTTCGAGGATCACGAATTTCTTGGGTGGAATCTCGACGACATCCAGATTGAACCAGCCCGGCGGCATGGTCACGGTCGCCGGTACGGTCTGGCGATTCTTGAACGTCACCAGGGTCCCGGTTTTCACTTCCAGGATTTCGATGGGCTGGTCGGTCTTGACACTCTTGGGCTGGCAGTAGCCGTCGATGTAGAGATCGACCCGAACCGGTGGACACACCGTTTTCGGGCAGATGGGCTTTTGCCCGATCATTCGAACACCGACAATGATGCCGACGACCACGACAACCGCAACCACGATGAATCCGAACATGCTGGAAATAGACTTCATTGTTCCCTCCTTCAAGGAAGTCCGTATCCCGCCGTGGTGTACTATCATGGTGTTGTGGGATCCATAGAGAATAACACGAGGCGCCACATCGCCGCCACTCAGTGTATCCTGAACGGAGTGAGCCACCACACACGGCCGGGCGATCTTCGGCACGACGAAACGGGTTGGTTGCGTTGAAACGACTCGCGCCACTGCTTCCAACAGGAACGGTACTGCTCGGCATGTACGTGCTGGATAGCGCCTGGGCGGCGATCCTCCTGTACCATCTGGGGATCCTGTGTTTTCTGATCTGTTCTCCTGATCGCAAGGGGCGCGTCCTGCCCGAGCGCGGAGGTTCGAGGTGGATCTGGTTCGCGGCACCGGTCGCGGCGAGCGGTGGCCTGGTGCTTGCCGTCGGATGGCCCTGGTTCACCGAGGACCCGGGTGCGTTGCCGAACGTACTGGCCGGATTGGGATTGTCGGGCGCGTCGTGGTGGGTTTTCGCCCTCTACTACGTCGTAGCCAATCCGTGGTTGGAGGAAGCGTTCTGGCGGGGATGGCTGGCTCCCACCGATCGCGGACTCCACTGGCACGATGCGGCGTTTGCGATCTATCATGGCTTCGTTCTGGCGTTCTTCGTCGACGCGGTCTGGATCGTGGTCGCAGTGGCAGTACTGATCGGCGCCGCGTGGGCGTGGCGCTCGATGGTACGCCTCGGGGGCGGATTGGCCGGACCGGTGGCGACACACCTGGCGGCGGATATCGGAATCGTTTTGGCGGCCGGGTGGTTGTTGCGCGGCTGACTGCCGGAACCCGGTCGCAAGAAAAGGATTGAAACGGCAGCCTCCAATTGCATGATGGACTGATCGAGTATCCGGGAATCAACGAGGGGAACCGATTTGATACCGAGCCGCTTTCTTGCCCCGTCGTTCTTGTTTCTGATTTTCATATTGTCTACACAGCCAACCGTCACCCACGCCGCCGTAGAGGTACCCACCCAGGATGCGCCCGGCATCTACATCTCGGGTTCGGGGGTGGACCTGGACTACATCCGGCGCGAAATCGGCTTTGTCCGTTACGTCCGCGACCGCAAACAGGCGGATGTCCACGTGCTCGTATCCCAGCAGCGCACGGCGTCGAACGGGACCGAGTATACGGCGGAGTTCATCGGACAGATGTCCTTTGCCGGCCGACGCGACACACTGACCTACGTCTGCCGCGAAGCCGACACCCAGGATGATCGCCGGGCACGGATGGTGCGGATCCTGAAAATCGGACTCCTCCCCTATGCCGCCTCCTACCCGGTCGCCGAACATCTCACCGTCACCTACGACCAGCCACTCGAGCCGGTCGAGGTTGTCGATCCGTGGGATCATTGGTGGTTCTCGCTTTCGGGGAACACCTACGTGAACGGGGACCAGAACTACCGCAACATCAACGCCTGGGGTTCGGTGAACGCACAGAGAGTCACCGAAGAAGTGAAGTTCAATTTCCGCGTCTACGGCAGCTACAACGAGAGCAAATACGACTACGACTACTACCAGGCCCTGAGCATCGCACGAGGCAAGGGATCGAGCACCTCGATCTACTTCAGCCTGGATGATCACTGGTCCTGGGGCGCGTCGGCCGGATTCAATTCCTCGGAGTACGGCAACCTGGACTACTCCCTGTCCCTGAAACCCGGCATCGAGTACGATATTTTTCCCTACGACGAGTCCTCACGCCGCCGGCTCAGCTTCACCTACCAGATCGCGGGCCGGTACGCGGACTACATCGAAGAGACGATCTACGACCGAACCACGGAAATGCGCTACCAGCACAGCCTACGCGTGAAGCTGGACCTGACCCAGCCCTGGGGCTCGATCTATACGGCGGTTACGGGTTCGCAGTACTTCCACGATCCGGGGAAGAACTGGCTGGGTATCGACAGCAATATCTCGGTGAATCTATTCGAGGGGTTCTCGTTGCAGGTACGCGGCGGTTACTCGCTGGTGCACGACCAGCTCTCGTTACGCAAGGGAGAAGCGACCGAAGAGGAGATCCTGCTGCGCCGGCGCGAACTGGGGTCGAGTTACAGCTACTGGACCTCGGTGGGGTTCAGCTACTCGTTCGGATCACAGAACAACAGTATCGTGAATCCGAGGTTCTGACCGGTATCCAAAGGGGGAGTCCAGTATGAATCGCACCCTACCATTCGTCATGATCGGGATCCTGGCAATGTTCGCCGTTTCGGCAATCGCGGGTATCGATCCCTATCTGAACCTGGACTTCGAGGACGGCGTGCCGGGAGGAAGTCCCGCGAACTGGTACGCCGGGGGCAAGGGCTATTCGGGTGAGATTTCAACCGACCACCCCCACAGCGGTGAGCAATGCCTGCAACTGACCCGGGTCGACCCGGCGACGACCGGATTCGGCGTGGGAACCAGCTCGTTCCCGGTGAGCATCGCCGCGGGTCACAAGGTGACCTACTCGGGATGGATTCGCACCGAAGGCGTGACCAGTGGCTTCGCCGGCCTGTGGTGGCGCGTGGACGGACCCGACGGCACGCTGGCCTTCGACAACATGCGGGACCGCGGCATCACCGGCGATACCGGATGGACCCGCTGCGTGGTCGAACTCGAGGTCGACACCACGGCGACCCACATCAACTTCGGATGCCTGCTGCCCGGCGACGGCACGGCCTGGTTCGATGACCTGCAGGTCGAACTGGACGGCGAGTTGTTCGTCCAGGAGCGGCCCACGCCGTTCGCCGCCAACGCCGAACAGGTGGGCTGGATCGCGGCCCGGGCCCATCCGTTCGACACGGATGATCCGGCCGCGGACCCCGGGGACCTGTCGTTCATGAAGTATCTGGTGGGCGATGCCCACATCGTAGCGCTGGGCGAGGCAACGCACGGCACGGCCGAATTCTTCCGCATGAAGCACCGATTGTTGCGCTACCTGGTCCGGGAGATGGGATTTACCCAGTTCGCCATCGAGGCCACGATGCCCGAAGCCGAACGGTTGAACGACTACGTCCAGGAAGGAGCCGGCGACCCCGCCGAACTGATCGCCGGCATGTACTTCTGGACGTGGAAAACCGAAGAGGTTCTGGCCCTGGTCGAGTGGATGCGGGAGTACAACGCGCAGGGCGGACACATCGAGTTCCACGGCATCGACCTGCAAATGCCCGGAATGGCGATGCGCACGGCACTGGACCTGATCGAAGCGCACGCACCGGACCTGGCAACGGACGCCGCGGTTTCCTACGCCGAATTGCGGGGAGCCATCCGGGCAGCGTCGAGCGGCAACAACTGGCCCCCCCAGGTGTCCAAAAAGGCGACGAAGGCCGTGGAAAGTGTGCCTCGGCAACTGGCCGAACGTCGCGAGGATCTGCTGCGTACCGCGCCCGAACAGGAAGTGGATTGGGGCATCCAGAATGCCCGGTTGGTGGCGCAGTACGCCGACATGGTCAGTGGCGGACCCGGACTGCGCGATCAGTACATGGCCGACAATGCCGAATGGCTGCTGCAGCAGTCCGGACCTGACACCAGGATGGTGATCTGGGCGCACAACGGTCACGTCTCGCGGAACGGATACTCCGGAATCGAGTCGATGGGTCGGCATCTCGCGGAGCGCCACGGGGACGATCTGGTCGTGATGGGTTTCTGCTTCGCCGAAGGCACCTACACGGCGTTCAAGCGAGACGAAGGCCTGGGCTCATGGGGAACCTCTGCTGCTCGTCCCGGCACTGCCGAGTGGGCCTTCCTGCAGACCGGGCAGCCGCGCCTGATCCTGGACCTGCGAGAAGCCCAGCCGGGCTCGGCCGAATCCGGCTGGGTATTCGAACCGCTGGAGCTGCGCAGCATCGGTGCGATGGCGATGGACGATGCGTTCTCGGCCCGGATCCTGGCCGAAGAATTCGACGCGCTGATCTACTTCGAGACCTCGACTCCCTCGGTGCCACTGGAGAACGAAAAACCTTCGCCCTGGGCGATGTGGGAGTAGTCGGTCCGACGGCATCGACTACACTATATTTCCTCCGGCGGCTCCTTCGTCGACCCGTCATCCGCCTTCACCGGCGGCAGCTCCAGCGGCCACGAACCGATGTACACACTACCGGTGGTGCCATGGATCGACAGGATGTCCCCCTTGTGGATCGTGTGCATCACCTGACCCGAGCCATCGACGATCACCGCTTCATGTTTCCTGGCGTCGACGCGCAAGCCCTGTGCGCTCATCACCGCGCTGTAGCTCTTGTCCTCGATACTGTTGATAGCGACCGCCGCATGCGAACTGGAGCCGCCGCGGGCAGCCAGCAATCCATCCATCGACATGATCAAGGGAATGTCCTCGGGCGAGGGGTTCTCCATGACCATCAGCACGCCGTCCACGTCGTCGCGGCCGCGCAGTTCGCTACCCTGCAAGTCGTTCCAGTCCTCTTCGTCAAAAGCGACCACGCCACGAAAGCCGCCGCCGCGGGTGCCGATGCCACGGGTGGCTTCTTCGCCGACTTCGGCAAAGGCGATGCGTTCCTGCTCGGTGCCGATCTCGGCCGAGCGCGCCTGGAGAATGCTCAGCACGCCGCGCTCGACGGTGAACTCGATCTCCTGGTCCGTGCCCATGAAGCGGCGTAGTTTCGCCGTGGCGTGGGTCATGCGACGGTCCAGCATCGGCATCAGGGTTTTCAGTTCACCGGCGGTTTGGAACGAGTCGCTGCTCGTGACGCCGCCCACGAGATCGTCCCCGGCGGCCGAGAACTTGATCTCACCGACGAAGGTCCGATCACCCTGGGCCTGGAATTGGGTGCGGGGAATCACACCGGTCAGCGAAGCCTTCGTTTCGTCCATCCCCGGCTCGACCGGCGCATTGGTGCGGTTGCCCGAGGCCATCTTCTGCACGATACAGGAAGTTTGCCAGCCGTCGCAAAGGCCGCGCAACTCGCGGTAGCGCCGAACGGAATCACGATCCCACGAATCCAGTACGGCGCGCACGGCCGTCAGCAGCTGCTTTTTCGGGTCGGCCAGGATCTCGTCCAGTTGTTTCCCATAACCCTGGCTGCGAATCACTTCCTTGGAGGCCTCGGCCACTTCCTTCATCCCCTGCCAGGGCAGGTCGTTCTTGTACTGCACCCCATAGCGGGCCTTCGTCTCTTCGACGATGCCGAATTCCTCGATATCCATCCCCCAGGTCGCCCAGGAATACGACGCCAGGAAACGGCGGTACGAGTCATAGGCGTACCACGGGTCCCGGCCGGCCAGTCCCTCGGCGATGCGGTCGTTGATGCCCAGGAAGACGATCGTCGACAGCATTCCGGGCATCGAGAAGACCGAACCGCCGCGAATGGCCAAAAGCAACGGGCAGTCGGGATCTCCCAGCCGGCGCGGGGTGGTGC